>ANAW01000001.1:0-9772 GCA_000340945.1 Nocardiopsis synnemataformans DSM 44143
CCCGGGAAGGGCGGGGTCGATCAGGTGGGCTTCCGCACCGCGTTCCCTCGCGCCTTCACCGAGGACCATGTCCACCTGGGACGCCTCGTCCAGGCGCAGGGCGACCTTGTCGGGGAAGAGGTTGCGCAGGTTCATGACCTCTTTGCGCGGGTCCTGCAACGCCGCCAGGACCGCGAAGCCGACCGAGCGCCCCTGCGAGGTCAGCGTGGCTATCGCGTTCTCCGCGCGGCGGCGCACGTCGCGGTCGGGGTGGTAGGCGGTCAGAAAGGCGACCTCATCGAGCAGCACCACGACGAAGGGGTCATCGACCGTGGCCACGTGGGAGCGCTGTTTGCCCGCGTAGCGTTCGGCCCGCTCCTGCATCGAGGCCACCGCGCGTTCGAGCAGCGCCACCGCGGATTCGCCGGTGTCGGCGTAGCGGGTGAACAGGTCGCGGCCGTAGGCCAGTTCCATGCGCTTGGGGTCGATCGCCCACACCTGCGCCGTTCCATCGGCCAGGGCGGGGAGCATGGCGCGGATGGTGGACCAGATCACCGATCCCTTGCCGGCCCCGGTCACTCCGACTACGAGCACGTGGGTTCCGTGCAACCGCAGCAACCAGGGTGAGCCGTCTTCCCGCTGTCCGACCGGAAGCGCGTCCAGATCCGGGGAGTCGTGGACGGGCAGGGCGTCCAGGGGTTCGGCCAAGGTGTCGTGGCGGGGGAACCCCAAGGTGATGTCCCGGGGTCCGTTGACGACCACCCGGCAGGAGGGGGCGGCGAACCCGTGCGCCAGCTCGGTGACGCGGTGTTCGAAGTCGGCCGGGGAGGTTCCGGCGACGAGGGAGACGCGGACGTAGTCGGCCCAGGAGTTGCAGCGGACGTGGCGGATGCGGGGCAGGTAGCGGCGTTCCTGGTAGGACTCGGCTAGCCCGGAGATCACCAGCACCGGTTGCCAGTGCCGCTTGTAGACGAACAGGTGCCGCCACCACGCCAGCAGACGCAGGGTGACACAGGTGCGGTAGGAGTCGGGCCAGGTACGCCACCAGATGAGGGACACCACGGCAGCGGCGCCCCACAGGCAGGCGAGGCCGGGCCAGTCCAGCCACCACCAGGCCCCCGCCGAGACGGCCAGGCAGGCGACCATGACAGGGAACCGGAACGGCAGGGTGAGAAGGAAGCGCACCAGCCGCCAGATCCAGAAGGCCAGCACGACGATGCCGGGGGTTTCCACAATCGGGGTCGTCCACCGCACCCCCTGCGCGGGGGTGGGCAGGGTCGGGGAGGACTGAGCGGAACCGATCTTGGGTTGGCGCATCATCGCTGGCCACCGCCGTTCTCGTTCTCGATCTGGGCCAGGAGCCGGTCACGGTCGGAGCGAGCACGGGCGGCGAAGGTCGCGGCGGCGGGGCTCTCCTCCCGATCGGCCAGGGTGGCGAACACCCGGGCCTTGAAGTCGAAGAACTCCGCACGCTCAGCGTCAGTGGTGGGCGGGGGGTTGGTCGCGTCCAGCAGCAGACGGACCAGCTCCGGGCCACTCAACCCGGACAGGTCACGGGGGTAATCGGACATACTTGGAGACACCTCTTCTGAGATTTCGCAGTCGCAGGAGGGATTCAGGGGCGGCCAAGGTGTTGGAGCACCAGGCCGCCCCGCTTACATGTCGGGGGTCAGGCGGCGTCCTTCGCAGCCGGAGCGCGACGACTGCCAGCGGCACCGCCGGGAGCCTTCACACCACGGGCGCGCAGCGAGTAGGCCACCCGGGGGCGACGGCCGGAGTCGTCCACGTAGGGCATGACCGCCATCGCCTCGAACTCGATCGGCCGGAACGGCAGCCCCGGGACCTCGTCCGGCAGGGTCGGGCACACCTCGGCGGCGACCTTGACCTTGACCGACTTGGCCTTGCCCCGCGCCTCGGGGTCAGCGTCGATCACGTCCACCGCCCACAACGGAAGGCCCGTGTCCTTGTCGAGCTGAGGCCGCTTGGTCTCGAAGTCGGTGATCGCCTCCACCCCCAACGCGAACGCACCATGCGGGAACACCGTCCCGAACGCGACGGGCAACGCACCCTGAATAGCCATAAGACAGTCCTCTTCTCCTTGTTCGTGCTGCTCAAGATCCTCGGCACGACCGACAGGCGATCACCTCAGCCAAGAATCGATACATGTATAGCATGTATCGAAACTAGCGACCAGTGATAGCCGCACGCTCCTGTTCGTCGTTGTCTTGCCCGCCACCGCTCCCGTTTGGCGGCGAGGGTTCCACCATCCCTGGCAGGGCCGGGACGGGATCACTACATGGCTGGACGTGTTCAGGACGTCTCGATAATGTGAGCGCGTCCCCAGACATCCAGCGAACCCCCGAGGTACATGCCGAACGAGAGGTTGCGAGCCGCGCTGCTCCAGCGCGGGGCCACCCCGGCCGATCTGGCCGAGGAGATCGGCGTGGACGCCAAGAGCGTGGAGCGCTGGATCACCCAGGGGCGCACCCCCTACCGCCGTCACCGCTACGCGGCAGCGGCCTACCTCGGCGTGGAGGAGACCTACCTCTGGCCCAAGGCCCTGTCCCCCGAGCAGAGCCAGGCCGCCTCACAGAGCGAGATCGTGGAGATCTACCCGCACCGGTGGAGCGTGCCGACCGAACTGTGGCGCCGCGTCTTCGAGAGCGCGCAGCAGGAGATCTCGATCCTGGTCTTCAGCGGGTTCTTCCTCGCCGACGACCCGAGCATGATCAAGCTGCTGGCGGACAAGGCCAAGGCCGGGATCCGCGTGCGTGTCCTGTTGGGAGACCCCGACAGCGAGGCGGTTGCCCAGCGCGGCAGGGACGAGGGCTTGAACGAGCTGTTCGCCGCGAAGATCCGCAACGTCATCGTGCTGTACCGGTCGTTGCGTCAGGTGCCGGGAGTGGAGTTCCGTCTCCACGGGACGACGCTGTACAACTCGATCTACCGCGCCGATGACCAGTTGATCGTGAACACGCACGTCTACGGCGCGATGGCCTCAGAGGCTCCCGTCTTCCACCTGCGCAAGATCCCGGGCGGGACCCTGGTCGGCACCTACCTGGAGAGCTACGAGAGGGTATGGGCACAAGCATCCCCTCTTGAGTGACCCAGGAACCCCGATCATGTTCGAGATGTTCACCGACCCCGCGAAGTACGTGGTCGTGCATGCCCAGGAAGAAGCCACGAGGTTCAATCACAAGCGCATCGGTCCCGAGCACATCATGCTCGGGCTACTGGGGGAAGGCGAAGGTGTCGCCGCTCGCGCTTTGCAGGGGTTGGGGGTCGGCTATGAGGCGGTTTTGGCCGAAGCTCTCAAGGTCACCAAGCCGAGGAAGTGGGGCTCAAGCGGATACGTGCCCTTCTCCTCCGAGACCCGTAAAGCCTTGGAGCAGTCTCTCTACGCGGTTCTGCGGTTTCAGCACAACTTCCTCGACACTGAGCACCTGCTTCTCGGACTGATGCACAAGGATCGGGGAACGGTCCCCACCATGCTGCGAGGTCTCGGCGTGCCTCCCGAGTCAGTGCGTGAGCAGGTCGAGAAGATCATGTCCGGTCTGGACAGACACATCCGGGAGTAGACGCATGGGCAAGCGGATTGACTACTACGACGACCCCGAGGCCCCGGCCGCGAACAGCCTCGTCCCGTCCGTCAACGTGTTCGTGGTCAACCACCGCGACGAAGTGCTGATGATCCGCCGCACCGACAACGACAACTGGGCCGTGCCCGGGGGCGCGGTGGACCTGGGCGAGTCCGTCCCCCAGGCCGCGGTTCGCGAGACGCTGGAAGAGACCGGCGTGACGTGCGAGATCACCGGGATCGTGGGCATCTACAGCGACCCGAGGCACATCATCTACTACACCAGCGACGGCGAGGCCCGGCAGGAGTTCTCCTTGGTCTTCTCCGCCAGGCCGCTGGCGGGTGAGCCGACCCCGAGCGACGAGTCCAAGGAAGTCGTCTGGGTCCCCAAGTCCGAGCTGTCCGAATACCGGATGGACCGGTCCATGCGCATGCGCGTGGACCAGTTCCTCAGCGGAGGCCCCACCCACATCGGCTAACCCGGGTGGGAGGCAGTGCCCACACCGTCGTTCTCCGGGTCCACGTTCCACGCCTCGGGCAGGTCGTCTCCGCAGAAGACGCAGACGAACTCCCCCTCGCGCACGATGTTGCGTTCCTGGCACCGGGTGCAGCGACGAAAGACGAACTCATACGTGAACGTGCCGGGACGCTCCAACCCGATGCGGTCCAGGGCTACGGCGACAGCGGGCCACGAGTCGACGTCCGGGCAGTAGCCCGTGGACTGGTTGCTGACCTCATGGACCGCCCAACGGTCGCCCTGGCGGACGAAGCCGATCTCACCCGCGCTCAGGACTCGTCCGCCACCGGCACACGCCACGTGTTCGCTGCGTCGCGGCGCCAGGCATAGGGCGCCCTCGGTGTCGATGACGAAGGTGAACGGTTCTGCCCACTCATCCGCCGAGCGCGTAGTGGCCCAGGCATCGAAGTCAGCCAACGAACAGACCTTCTGTCCCTCACCATCAGGGCGGACCATCGACTTCAATTCGGGGGGACCCACATACCGATAGCTCCGCTCCCGCACGGTCATGCCGTTCCGGATGCGGCCAGGCGGCGTTCCACGGCCCTCACCGATGCCGTCAGCAGCGGTGAGGAACGGGTGATGGAGCGGTGGACCAGGTCCTCGGGGGCGTAGCGCTCCAGGATCTCCGACAGCCGTCGTTCCACGGGCAGGTGTGTCCCGTCCGGGCCGGTAGTCATATCCGAGTAGGTGAGCGCGTCCAGCAGGTCGTCCGGCGGAGCCTCGAACTCGTCCTTGAGCGGAGCGAGCAGGCCCCGTTCCTCAGCCTCCACCACGGCGCAGGAGTGGTAGGCCACCAGGGAGACCAGGGCTTCATCAGCCTTCTGTACCTCGCGCAGGTACCGGGCACCGTCGAGGGGGTGGAAGCCCGTGGTCGCCAGGTCCGGGGAGTACCCGATGTCGTGCAGCCAGGCGGAGGCTTCCACCAGATCGGCATGTGCGCCGAGCACGCCTCGGAGGGACCGCGCCTGTTCGGCTACCCCCTGGGAATGCGCCCAGCGTCGGGGAAGCGGCTGTTCGAGCAGTTCTCGCGCGAGATCCCGCGCCCAGTGAACATGTCCCACATGTACCAGGCTAACCCGCAGTCGTTTCGGCCCCTTTGACGAACCGGCCCTTGCCGTGGACGGCGACGACGAGCCCCGTCCCCTCCAGCTCCGAGAGGGCCTGACGAGCCGTCCCGCGCGACACCGAGTACTGGCGGACCAACGCGGCCTCACTGGGCAGAGCGTCACCGGGAGCGAGGTCCCCGCTGGTGATGCGCTCTCGCAGTTCGGCGGCGATGCGGCGGTACTGGGCAGGAGGTGTTCCGTCCGCAGGCGCGCTCTCGCGTTCCTCGACGGTGCACACGACCCGACCGGTCCCCGGAAGAGCCTTGATCAGCCGCTCCGTCTCCAGTTCGGCCAGGGCACGGCGCACGGTGGTGCGGGAGACGCTGAACTCCTGGCGCAAGGCCGCCTCGGAGGGAAGCGCGTCACCAGGGGCGAGAGCCCCGGCGGTGATACGTGAGCGCAGAGCTTCCGCGATCTGGTGGTACGTCCCCCACGGGGTGCGCGGACTCAAACGGGTTCCTCCTGGCAGGACAGCAAAAACGCATCTTGCGATTTAACTTGGGCCTTGCAAAACGATATGGGCATTGCAAGCGTCCGCCGGTACCGACCCGACCCAAGGGCCTTCCCCCTCGGTCGGTACCAGGCGGACGCTCCAACCGCAGAGCCAGCTACACCGGCCTACGGTCGGCTCTCCCTCTGCCGCGAGCCAGTCTCGGCACAGGACTCGCTTGCGCGGAGGCGTTCACTGGACAGCTCGGAGTTGCCGATCCCCGGAGGCGGATACTCCAACTGGTGAACGAAGACCTCCACGTCCTCCTCGATCAGCGTCGGCGCGTGCGTGATCTGCTGTCGGATGGCGGTAGCGATCCACAGGCCCCCGTGGCGGCGGATCGACCACTGCTGCGCGTAGTGGCATTGCAGGACATGGAGGAGCGTGTTCGGAACGTCTCCGGTACTCATGCGGCGACAGCCTCCAACCGGGAGATCTCCAAGAGCAGTTCCAGGCCGAGTTGGGACCGGTCGGACAGCTCCACCGGACGATGCCTCGTGCCGTCCATGACATAGGGACGGACCAGTCTCGCCAGCGGCGCAACAGGATGCGCCGGAGGTGGAGGAGTGAACGGGAGTCTCGCGCACGGCGAAGGCTTGGCGGCCCGGAGCCGTGTGGGTCCGCGTGTTCGAAGGTGTGGGATCAGGTTCCGCATGGTCACCCCTGGTCAGTTCGGGTGAGACTCACGGCGAGACGGCGGGAAGCGCCGGAGTCCTCTTACATGCGGAAACGATGCTCTGTGTGAGCGGACATGTGTACCACGTATCGGACAACTTGAGGGACGTCTAGGGACGTCTTCTGTTATCGTCGGTTCCCCGCACCCCGGAGGGCACAGACGTGAACGCTGCACTGCGCAAGGCACTGGCCGCGTCCCGACTCACCGAGACCGACGTGGCCGCACACCTCGGCGTAGACCCCAAGACCGTCCGCCGCTGGCTGTCCGGTCAACGTCCCTACCCCCGTCACCGCTGGGCGTTGGCCGACCTTCTCCAGGCCGACGAAGACTCCCTCTGGCCGCAGGACGGCCAGGAAGCCAAAGGACACGCCCCCGTATCCGAGCACGTCCAGCGTGTCTACGCGCACCGATGGCAGGTGCCTCGGGAAGTGTGGTGGGACCTGTTCAGCTCAGCAGAGCAGGAGATCGGCATCCTGGTCTACAGCGGCCTGTTCCTCGCCGACGACGCGGGAATACTGGAACTGCTGGGAGAACGGGCACGAGATGGCGTAAACGTCCGTGTACTCATCGGGAACCCAGAGTCTCAACCGGTCAAGCAACGTGGAAAAGACGAGGGGATTGGGGATGCTCTCGCCGCGAGGACACGAAACGCGATTCTGCTCTTGCAAGAACTCCGAGGTATCAATGACATCGAGATCCGAGTTCACTCGACCGTCCTGTACAACTCCATCTACTTCACAGAAAAGAGTCTGCTCATCAATAAACACGTCTACGGTCTACCGGCGGCAAAATCGCCCGTAATCGAAGTTGACCGACTCCGATCAACTAGCATGGCCGATACCTATTTGCGTAGTTTCGCCCTTGCCTGGGAAAGCGCAGAGCCCACCACCCAATGAAAATATAACAATAGGATAAACTTGTGGTTTTTATCGCGAAAATCGGCTAGGATCACACATCCCACAAGTCGCCAGTAGCCTCTCCTGCAAACCGGGAAAAGTCAGTCTAGCTGATCAAGCGAAACACATTGCATAAAGAAAAGGAAATTGACCAATTGAATGAATCTCCCGAAGGATCAGAAGAGACAACGACCCCGATCGATTTCTCTGCCGCATCCCTGTACCTATCAGGAATCCCCGAAGAACTCGAAAAGAAGTGGTCTGACGCACTAGAAATGAGTGAGATACAAGAGGGGTTAGAGCAAATGAATCGCAGACTTAACTCCATCCTCCAAGTAATTGTTAGGCAAACTGAGCAAAACAGCAAAGAGGCTGAGCCCACAGAGCTCTCCTTTCATGTCGATCAATTTCCTCCAAGTTTTGAATGGGTATCAGACCTGGAAACGAATGCAGAACCAAGAACACGGCATAAGCAGCTAGTTATATCCCACCTTTACGTCACCGTCTCGCTCGCGGATTTAGTCAAATCGGCGCAGAAACCCCATGTCAGGAGGATCAACCTACTAAATGGAGAAACGGAAAGCTGGTGGGACTCGGGAGCGTTTAACAGGCTCGCACAGGCCACGAGGCTCCTGTCTCGATTGAGCGAAGAAATAGAAGACTCCATCGCTGCGGCAAAAGACCCAAACGCAGACCGAGAAGCCAAAAACACATGGGATTTGTACATCACTCTCGCCACACAGGCCTTGAACTCAGGCATGCCTGAGGCATCAATTTCTTATGCGCTGGTCGCAATCAAAGAGATCCTAAAACACAAGGTAGGAACTGAGAGTGATGTAGATGCCGTTAAGGGGCTAGAATCACTTCCGCGATTTCATCTGCATACAAAAATAGTATCTCTCGGTAGAGACATATCTAGTACCTTGTCTGCGGGTGATGTGCCTGACGTTAGCATAGTAATTCCAATAGCAAATGGTCTCATGCATATCTTCAATGAACTTATATATGCTAATTTCAGCGAAGAAGAAAAGGAGAAAATAATAAGCCCAGTCGACGAGTCCACAAAGGATTGAAGGCAATAAGATGAAAAAAGACCAGGTACCTACTGAGGTAAGTATCGGTGGCGCCTCCATTGGGGAACACATAGACTCTCTAAGGGTCACTCAAAAGCTTAATGATCTGTCGAGCGCCGAAGTAAAAATCAATAAATCGATAATAAATGAAAAACCCTTAGATTACTGTGCTCCCGTGGTAATCAAGTATCCCACTTCGGAAGCCAATCCTGATGGAGTTGGTCAGCATGGGCCACTTTTCGCTGGAGTAGTTGAAAAGGCGACCGTGTCCGATGATTCTATTACCCTAGAATGCCAAGGACATTTTGGCTCCATTAAAGATAGTGCAATATCCAGCACCGTAACCAACATGCACCCCCTAGAGCAAGTATACTTCCTAGTAAGATCCACAGGCCTTTCGCCAGAGCAAATTAGAATCGAAGGCATCGAAGAATTCCCAAAGGAAACCTTCGAGATTCTTGCCCCCATTAAAGGAGTCGTGGTTGAATCCGCTACACGAATTGGTGACGTAGTCCTACTGCCACCAAATATAAAGAACTTTGAAAAAGTTTCACTCCCTATGTCTGATACACGCATAGAGGAGTCCTTCATGACCGCAGACTGTCACGCAATACATATCACAGATGAGAATTTGGTCTACGAAGCAGAAAAATCAGGGAGCCAGAGCATCGATGACACACTAGCTTGGCTTGCTCTCAGGTCCCACGATGGAAGTTCCCACGACTACAATCGCCTCATTCCTTTCCATAGAGATGCGACCTTGGCGCTGCCAAGAAGGATGTCGGTGATTGCCACTAGGGGACTCTCAACTAATCGTCGCATGATACGAGACCAAGATATTATATTAAGAGAAACCGAGTTGAATATAGATCACATGGGAGAGATCCTGCTTCCCAGATTCAATGCACAGAAAGACAATATGACATTGCACGCCATTCGGGCATGGTACCGAGCTCGAAGAAGTAATGAACCACTAGGGTCCATCCTCGCACTATGGGATGCCGTCGAGTTTTATACCTCAGGAAGCAAACCACCCAAGATCTTCAATAAAGAGGAAGCCAGGGAACTAAGGAAAGAAATAAATACCCTCAGCAAAAAATTCTCTCACACTCAAGCCCAGAGGATAAATTCTCTATATGAGCGACTGAATGAAGCTCCCCTAGTAGTGAAATTTAAACACCAAATGAACGAAGAAGGCGTCCTCTTCAGCGAAGCCGATATAGATAACCTATTGAAGCTTCGCAAAATCAGAAATAATGCCGTTCATGGTCGCGGGGTTGGGTATGTTAGGCACGAAGACTTGAAACAGGGTATTTCATTTCTTGCGCGGGTAATAACAAATAGGTTTCAAAGGAAAGATGGGCCCCCGTGGGTGTCACCGTTGCCGAGTTGAGCTGTATGGGATCAAGGCGACGGCGCAAGCGCCGTCGCAGCGGCCTTCGGCCGGCGCCCGGG
>ANAW01000002.1:0-28890 GCA_000340945.1 Nocardiopsis synnemataformans DSM 44143
GCACGGCCGACGGCCGTACTACTTGGCATCATGACGCGGCCTGCAGACGAACGGTTGCCGTTCAGACGAAATCGGTTGATGACGTGCGCAGATCCCGAGGCACCCGGTAGCGGAGTGCGACCGTCATGGGTGACCGTCACCAGCGCTACCGGGCACCTCGGCCCGATTCCGTGGTTACTGCATGCGGTACGTCCCGACTAGAACTGCGTGCCTCGGGTCAGGAGTTCCAGCCGGATGGTTTGCCCTACGAACCACCGCATCCGATGACCACTGCCTCAGCCCGCTGCCAAGGCCCCCAACCTCCTCGGGTCAGGTCGTTGACGTGCTCCTGAAGACGGCTGCCATCCCGGAGGAGGGCATCGCACTTAGGACAGAAACTGGGTCCATTCCCACTCCCCACGGGCCTGCCACCGCCCGGAGTGCACCGCAGCTTCGCGGGGACCGGCCGTTCGATCTGCACGCACAAGTCAATGACCTGACGGGCGCCTCGGCAGTCCAGCCTGACCTTCACATACCTCGGGGACATAGTCCCTCCCCTTCCGAGCGCGGGCCGAAGCAACGCGGCTGCGACTCGTAGACCACTGCTCAGTACTTCTGGCACAGGGTCAACCGCTCTGTTCAGGACCGTACAGAGCAGGTGTGACAATCTGTGCCTCGTTCACACAACAGGAGCAGATCTGTGCCACACACGTGCCACACGGGGCGGTCAACGGCGGGGAACCACGGGGAATCGCGGGGAGACGGGCCGCGTCAGCCCAGGTAGACGAGTTGCGAGGTCAGCCCCCAGGAGCGTTCTCGGCTTCCCAAGCTGATAACGCGGGTTCGATTCCCGTCATCCGCTCCAGACACACAGACGGCCAGGTCGTTCGGGGTTTTCCGAACACCTGGCCTGACGCGTTTCTGGGGACCTGTACGGGCCGCGTGCCCGTTACGTGCCCGATGCTCGGACCGGAGCACCCACCGGGGACGGAACCGCCACCCTCGTCAGCACGGGCCCTGCGGTCAGGTGTCAGCCCTCTTTGCATAGGCAGAGCAGCGCGACTTCAGAGGAACCCCTCAGGGGACCGTCAACGACTTCAATGGCACCGGCAGCGATGTCCGTACGTCGAAGGAACACCGGCCGAACACACACCATGGTCAGTGGCGAACTGTTCGGCCACCTCACAGGCCAGCGGTTGCGCCAGGCGTTCAGCTCGGGTGGACTTACCGGTAGGCGTCGGCATCAGCCCACCCCCGATGAGGAGTCTCATGTCCCCACGCGAGCGGTACACCCGAGCCGAACTGAGACGGCTCGTTCCAGGCTGGTACGCCCTTGTGGCACTTGGAACGGCTATCGCTGGCGCGACCGTGGTCGTCAACGGTGGCACCTGGTACAGCGTCGTTCTCGGGGGCGCGACGGTGTTCGCCGTCCTGGGAGTACGGACGTGGCGGATGTACTCCGATGCCTCCCCAACCCATCATCGCTCCGCCTCAGCCGAGCAGAACAGGTGAGCGCCGGTCATGACGACGATGTCGTCATCGGAGACGTAGGCTTCCCGGATCCGGACCGGAGCCGGGAAGCCCTCTAGGCGGATGTAGGCCACCCCGGGCAAGGTGAGGTCGATCAGGTGCGCTTCCGCGCCCCGCTCCCGGTATACACCCCGCTCCAGGGGAGTCCCCCGTTTTGGGTGACGGGGGCATCCCCACGACCAAGGGTCACGGGGATGTTCGTAGGTCAGGGTCCACCGGGAGGTACGCCGCCACCTGTCGAGCGTTATTCGCCGTATCCCCGGTCGCCCGAGTCGGCCTGGCGCTGATCGCGTTCATAGGCAGCGCTTGTGTCCGGGTGCAGCAACGACTCGTAGGGGCCGGGCGCTTTGGACGGTGTCCTGACCGTGAGCATCTGAGGACGCCGCCCATAGCCGTGCAGGTCGTCGTAGTGCCCCCACTCGGTCCGGTGCGCCGCCATAAACGCCAACGGAGGCTTCGGTGTCTCCCAGATCGCGCTGGAAGTCCTCACCGCGGATTGGGTGTCCGTGCTCTGGTGACGCTCCGGGGCCTTTTCGCGGCTGGCGGGTGTTGTCCGGGGCTCCTGAGTGGGTTCTGGGGTCGCGGCTGGCCGCTGCGCCCTCTCCTGGGCGGCTTCCGGGGTGGGCTGCTCGGCTCCGAGGCGGGCCTCGCGCTCCCGTGCGGTCTCCGGCTTGCCCAGCGCCTCCCACGCGGAGATCGCGGCATCGGTCTCCTTGGGGCTCCTGCCCGCGATCAGCATGTCGAACCGCGAGGCCTCACGGTGGCCGCGCTCCGCTAGCAGGTCGTTCAGTATCACCAGGTCGGCCAGAGCAGGATCGGGTCCCGGAGTAGATGTGCCACCGAAGGACGGAGACTGCACGGCCGACGGTGCCGCCCCCTGCCGTCCACCCGCCGCCGGGTGGACGGGACGGGGCCCGCCCATCTCGACGGCCCCCTGCCGTGTCGCGGTCTCCGGCGCTGGCTGCCGCCGTGGCGTCTCTCGGGGATTGAGGACCAGGTCGCGCTTGTCCTCAGGGATCCCTTGGAGCAGTTCCTTCTCCGAGGGGACCACGTTGACCCCTCGGGGACCCTGCTTGGTGTGCCGGATGTTTCCCACGAGGTTGTCGTTGATCGCCTGATCGATGCTGGCGGCGGTGTGGTCGAGGGTGTACTCGTTCAGGTGGCCGCGCAGACGCCCGGCGGCCTCAACGTAGCCGTTGTAGTCGTTGTGGACGTCCTTCAGCCGTTTCGCGATCAGGTGGTGCCGCGGTACGGCCGTGTCCGCGTGGCCCTCACCCATGAGGGAACCGTTGGCGTTGAGTGATCCGCTGTCGTCCAGAACAAAGCGGTCCGCGATGTCACTCGGAATCCGGTTCTCGTCCCGCAGGAGGGTGGCGAACCCGTTTCCGTTGCCCTCGGCCACGATCAGCGGTCTGCCCTGGGCGGCGTACTCGCTGGCCGCCAGACCGTAGGCCTCGCTCTCCGTCGCCATGACCATGACGTGGGACTCCCGGATGGACTGCTCCTTCGCCGCCTCGTCGCTGGTGAACTCCTCCACCGTCACGAACGACTGCCACTGACCTTCACCGAGTTGGCGATCCAGCAGATTGACCAGCGCATCATTCATTTCTGGATCGACACCACGCAAGGTGAGGCGGACGTCCTCCAACCCGCGTGCGCGCAGGTCGGCCACAGCGAGTGCGACGTCGGCCGCGCCCTTGTTGACGTCGTGCATGCGTCCGAGCATCAGAACGTTGAAAGGCTCTCCCGGCTGCCAACGCGCGGGGACGCCCTGGGCGATCTCCACCCCGGGCACGAACTCGTGGGTGGGCGGTAGCGACCGCGCCTGGGACCACTCAGCCGCCAACTGCCGGGCGTCCACCGCCGATTTGGGACCGTGAGCCAGGATGAGATCAGAGCTGGCCAGGACCTCCCGATGGCTCTCGGTCCGGTGCTCGCCGAGTTCAGGAAGGTCGAGGGCCTTGAAAAGCCCTTTGGGGTCCATGGTGATGACCGTGGACACCTTCGCATGCGGATAGTACGTGTCTCGGAGGTGCAGGGCCGCAGGACCAGTGATGTCGCCGTAGCCGACGATCACGTCGAACGCGCCCGCGTCGGCCGGCAACCCCACCCGCTCCGGGCCCTGCTCGTCCAGAACGGCCCGGATGGTCTTGGAGAACCGGTCCACGAAATAGCGGGTCTGGTGGATGTCGTCGGTAGCGTCCTGGGACAGGAGGGTCTCGTCCAGCTCGACGACGTGGACCCCCTCCCGCCTCTGCTCGCAGGGGCCGACGGTTACCAGGTGGACGTCGTTGCCACGGGCGAGCGCTTCCGACAACTGGCGGTTGAGAACCAGACCCCCGTCATTGAGCTTCCCGGAACTGGCCAGGAAGAGATAGCGCGTCATGCTCCAGCGGCCTCACGTGTGGTCGTTTCGGCGGGGAGAGTCGTTTTCGGGGCGGGCCGGACCATCACAGGTTGAACAGGTGAGTGGTGATCTCGCCGACCAGGGAGGAGAAGGGCTGGGCGTCGTAGCCGATCATGGCCGTGGCTCGGCCAGGCACAAGACGGGCGGCGGCCTCGTCGAGGATCTCCGCCACGACGAACGTGGTGTCCCCGGAGATGGCCTTCCACCGGGGCTCGCCGCTCCTGGGAGGTTCAGCGATCTCCCGAACGCGCGGCACCCTCGGCAGCGGGGACTCCTCGAACACTTTCCCGCGGATCTCCGCGTTCTTGTTCGCGAAGGAGGCGTTGAGACTGCCGGACATCAGGTCGTGTGCAGGGTCCACGGGATCGCGCTCCTGCCAGGGGGAGTCCTCCTCCCCGGCCACGATCCGCCGCAGGATCTCCGCCGCCGCGACCGTGTCCATGCCGACGGTGAAGTCGTCCGTGGCGATGACCTGTTCCCGGGCAGGGATGTGGTCGGCGGCGGTCTGGGCGGCCCGACGCAACCGCTCCAAGCGGGCGGTGTCCATCCGGGTGGTGAACGGCTCAGGGGTCGCGGCGATCCAGGGGACGCCACCGGGGTGCGGGGTGGGGCCCTGACCCGTGAACGCGCCACGTAGATGATCAGCGATCTCGTGCAGGGTCACCGAGAACCCCGCGGCCTCCTCACCGATCACATACGCAGGCCGTCCCGGGGCGAGACGGCGCTCAAGGTCGGCCAGGGTCACCGCTGCCGCCATCACCCAGTGGTTGGTGACGATGACACACGACCCGGGCTCGAAGGCCACGTCTCCGTAGAGATCGGGATAGTCCAACAGAGCAGACCCGGGGTGCCTGACCTGAGGCCCCTCCTTGATCCGGGTCCACCAGTCCTGGGCCGCCTCTGCCAGAGGAAGGGGTCGGTCATCGGGGCCCCGGCGCGTCAGCAGATGCCGCGTGGGGTCGGAAGGCTCACCGGGTCCGGTGCGAACCTGTGCGTCGGAGGCCAGGACCTCCTCCAGGGTCTGCCAAGCCGCCGTACGCTCCTCCGACCAGCCCCGTTTCCTCAGCCACGGGTATTCCAGCCACATCATCCGCGCGGCAGCGGAATAGACGCGCTCGTACTCCGCCACCACTTCTCCACCAGCTGACATGAAAGGGCTCCCCGAATATTCACAAAAGAAGTACTGAACCGGCCTGGACGAAAATCGGGAATCCTGACCATCCCACATACCGGCCACCGGCGCCGACGAGAATACCGAGTGGCACCGACTCGTTGAATCAACACCTCTGGGTAGGCGCCCGGAGCTGACCGATGTCGCAGCCACAGGGCCTGGGTTTCCCTGCCTTCGGTAAGCAGAAACCAATCCGGGAAACCTGCCAGGGGTCCCGGCGGACCGAACCGATCCGAACCATACGGGAGAGCCACGACACGGCATGGCACGCAATAACCAACGAGGCAAAGGACAGCGGGCTTTCCTGCTTTTTCTCACGCTTCCGCAGGTCAACGCCCTGGCGCTGGGCGGCCTGGCGCTGGGCGGTTCGTCGCCGTCATTCTCAGCCCGGTCCGCCCTCAGTTCCTCGGCCACCCGCCGAGGCGTTCCTCCCACCGATTCCTGCCCCTGCCCCTGCCCCTCCCCTGTCCCTGTCCCTGTCCCTGTCCCTGATCGACCGTACGCTGGGGCCACGTGCCCAGCCCTTCAGTGTTAACCCGCGAGCGGCAACGCTAACGTGGCACATGATCGGCCGCGCTTCCAGGACATGCGTCCGGACCGTCTGGCCCTCACGGCCCGCGCAGCCCAGACCGAAGAAGGGACCCATCACCATGCTCCTGCCCGCGCTCGTGGCCCACGCCTACGGAGACCTGACCTCCGACCAGGTGCGGTGGCTACACGACACGCTTGCACTCGACGAGGGAACGCCCCGCGTTGAGGGCTTCGGGGCGAAGACGAGCATCGCGCACCGCGTTTTCACCGACGGTACGGCGGACCGCCTCGTACTGGAGCTCGGACGTACCGGCGAGAACGGGTGGCTGTTCTCGCTGTACTTCGAGAAGGGCGGACGGCCCTTGGCCGAAACCGTCGAAAGCCACCGGATGCTGTTTCGCCAACTCATCGACCAGCTCGGTCTCTCGCTCCTCGAGATCGAACCTGCCGCGACCGCCGACGAGGTGTTCGTCGCCTCCCCGCAGCCCGGCGATGCGGAAGGGGATAACGATGTCCACTGGGACCTTCCCTACAAGGAGCTGGACCAGGCCTGGTCCCATCTCGGCCTGCGCAAAGACGCTCCTCGGGAGGTGAAGGCGGTCAAACTGCGCGAGTTGATGGGCTTCCCGATCTGGTCCGCCGCTCCCGAGCCGCTCCGCAGCCAGGCCGAGGAGTTCCTCCGCGAAACCTGATCCGACCGGGGAGGGAGTCGGTCGACCGTGCCCCGGCCCGGGTCGGACTGGTGTGCGGGTACGGTCGGCCGCCAGGACTGGAACCCGCCTCTGCTCCCCGACGCCCGCCTCTACTCCTACTCCCCGACGAACGTCTGGGCCAGCAGTTCCTTTGCCAGGTCCGTGGCGAGCCGCGCCAGCGCCTCGCCGTCGCGGCCGGGGCCGAAGGCGGCTCCCGGGGAGACCCGGGCGGCGAGCTCTTCCAGCAGACCGGCGACGATCATCGCGCGCAGCTCTGTGATGACCACGTCGCTGGACGGCTCGTCGGAGGGCCGCGCCTGCGGGCTACGGTCTCCGTCGAGCCGCCGTCGCAGATCAGCCGCCCGCTGCGGCAGGGAGATCGGCTCCGCGCGTCGCCCCACGTACCGCTTCGCGGCGAGCGAGTACTCGAACGGATCAGGCGTTCCACGCTCTGTGTCGAACGGCGCCGACGTACCCCCCGCCAGGACCGAACGCAGATTCCGCAGCGCGGCATCGCCCCGCTCCGACGGGCCGTCCACCTCCGGCATCGCGTTGAGGACCCCGATCGCGGCGTCCCGTAGGCGCACGTACTCGGCTCGAATCCCGTCGTCGGTCATCCTTGCTCCCCATCCTCCCCGGCTTGTGTTCGGCACCTCTTCGAGACCCGGACGCCCTCCGGCATCCTGTCGTCCGAGCGGCGGCGGCACGGCTTGAACACCGGCTGCCGCGCGACTTCAGGCGATCCGTCTATGTATGATGCCGTATCACACGGTTCATTGTGATGCCTGTTATCTATCGCGACGCCTCTTCACCGTTCCTTGGCTAGTCGGGAGGGTTCCTGTGCCTCCGCGGTCACGCGAAGCCGAGGACGAGATCCACGTCGATCCGTACGCTCGCGACGGACGTGCCCCCATCGTCGCGCCCCGTCACTACGATGCCGTGGTCGAGGACGCGGTTCCGGCCGACTGTGGCAGAGACCGCCGCGTCGCCATGCGCGCTCGGCGGCGGTACCGGCCGGTGGACGGCGCGGTGTAGCTCGTGGAGACGCATGTGCTCGGACCGAGGCACGACGGTTCCGCGGAGGAGCCGTTCGCGGTCGCTGTCGGCATGATGCAGGAACTCATCACTGTCCACGAGCATCCAATTCCGGATCAGTCTCCGGAGAACGCCGCGAGGAGCAGCCAGTGATGGACGAGTACGCGCGCTTGTCACGCGAGCGGGGGGAAGCGCGCGGCGAGGGCGCGCGGTCCCGGCTGGAAGCGGACGCGATGGACGCCGCGGTCCAGCAGCCGCGGGACGCCCTGGTCCGGGAGCGCGAGCGATTGCTCCAGGACTACCAGCGACGTCTGGCCGGGACACACCCTGCCGACGGCGAGGCGGTCTGGCAGGAGTTCTCCGGGGAGTGGGCGCGGCTGGCCCGACAGGGCGGTGCGGAGCGGACCGGCCTGCGCATCCTCGCCTACTGCACCGAGTGGGACCCTCACAAGGGCGGCATCGTGGCCGTCAACCGCAACCTCGTCGAGGGACTCGCGGCCGCCGGGCACGAGGTCTTCGTGCGTGTCGGGCATGAGGTGCCGCCCGATGTCCCCGGCAGCCGCATCCACCTCATCGGGCCTCGGCGGTACGATCCCGGCCGCGGCGAGCAGGAACAGCTCGTCTACGCCGGCGAGGAGCTGCCGTCGAACGTGGACGCCGTCATCGGGCACAGCCGCTACTCCGGCCCCGAAGCGTTGCAGGTGCGCGACGAGCTGTACCCGGACACGCCGTTCGTCCAGGTGGTGCACATGGTGACCGGTGCGCTGGCCCGGGTGGCGAACCGGCCGGACCTGGAGGTGGAGTTCGAAGGCGTCGAACGCCGCATGGTCGCCGCCGCCGACATGGTCGCGGCCGTCGGCCCGACGCTGGAGAGGGAGGCCCGCCGGCTCGCCGCCACGAACCCGGGTGATCACGTCCCCGCCGTCCACCAGATCATCCCCGGAGTGGCCTTCGAGGAGCAGCGGCTCCCGCCCTGGGACGGGGAACGGACACGCCATGTGCTGCTGGTCGGCCGTGGTGACGCCCCTCAGAAGGGAGCCCATCACGCCGCGCTCATGGTCCGCCGGTTGTCGGACGAGGGTGTCGACGTCCGGCTGACCGTGCGCGGTGCCGCCCCGGAGACCGTCGAGGAGGTGAGGGAACGGCTGTCCGGCATCGCGGGGCAGGAGGTCGTGGTCAAGCCGTTCTCGATCGATCGGGCCGAACTCCTGTCCGACATGCGGCAGGCGGACGTGATGGTCATGCCCTCGCGGGCGGAGGGCTTCGGGCTGGTCGGGTTGGAGGCCGCGGGCGCGGGGCTGCCCGTCGTGCTGCCCACCACGAGCGGAGTCGGGGCCCTCTTCAGCGACCCGGGTCGCTTCCCGCCCGAGATCACTCGCCTCATGCTGGTCGAGCAGGGCTTCGAGGACCAGGTGGACGTCGAGCGCTGGACCGCGAACCTGCGGGAGATCCTGCTCGACATCCCTGCGGCCAGGGAAAACGCGCTCGCCCTGCAACGCCTCCTGCGCGAGGCCGACACGACGTGGGTGGGCGCGGCCGAATCCCTGGTCGCCGGTATCCAGGCGATACCGGACCGCGGTGCGCCGCGCCCCCGAACTCCCGAGGTGCCCGCGATGGCGGGCGACGGTTGGGTGAACTGCGCCGAAGGCCACCCGCACTGGGGCCGGTTCGGTGCCGCTGGGCTGCTGCCGGTCCACCGTGCCGCGAACGGCGAGACGTTCGTGCTCATGCACCACCGAGGCGCGGGCACCGATCAGGGAGAGACCTGGGCGCTACTCGGCGGCGCGCGCGAGAGCCACGAGTCCTCGGCGGAGGCCGCCATCCGCGAGGCCACCGAGGAGAGCACGCTCGATCCCGCCCACGTCCGAGCCGAGCGGGTCGTCCGGGACGACCACGGCGGCTGGTCGTACGACACCGTGATCGCCTCGGTCGACCGGCTGGAGCCGGTTCGGCCTGTCGGGGACGAGTCCGTGGCGTTGGGCTGGGTTCCCCTCTCCGAGGTCCAGGACCTGAACCTTCACCCCGGCTTCGCGGACAGCTGGCCCAGGGTCCGGGCCGAGCTCGACGCGGTGCTGAACGGCGGGCCCTCTCCCGCCACCGCCGCGGCCGACGCCATGCCCCGCACCAGCGCGCTTCCGTTGCCCGCGCACCCGGTCACCAGCGCGCGCGTGGTCGCCAGGCAGGCACTCGAGCACGGTGACGGCGTCTCGAACAGGGAGTTGGCCACGTTCGAGGACGGCACCCGCGCCGTCTACGAGAAGTACGTCCAGACCGAGGACGCCAGAATCAAGGTGCTCGACTCGCACGTCGGCCGGGCGGTGGGCGCTCGCGTCCCCCTGTCGCACCCGGTGGGACTCCGCGAGGTCTACACCGACCACATGCCCGGCGAACCGGCGTCCGCTCGCCATCGGGACCTGGCCGACCTGGCGGACCAGGGGCTGCCCGCGACCCGCGACGGCGTGTTCCTCGGCCTGCACCACTCGCTGACCGCCGTCCACGACGTGACCACCGACCAGCTCGTCCTCGGGGGACGGCAGAGTCTGATCGCGACCGGCGCCGGCACCGACCCGCACGCCCCCTTCCCGGACGCGGCGAATCCGTTCGTCCGCACCTTCTTCCGGGATGTCGAGCCGCACGTGTTCTCCTGGGTGGACAATCCGGTCTCCCCCGGCGACATCGAGATCATGCGGCGGCAGCTCGAGGGACTGCGCCCGCTGTTCGAACAGTTCGGTCGGCTCGATCTGTTCCATGCGCGCATGGAGCGGTTCGGCCAGGTGGCGGAGCACGCGACCGGAACCGAGCTGCTGCTGCCCAAGGCGCCCGGCCACCGCGTCGCACTGGCCGACCTGACCCCCGAGCGGCACTACCCCCTGCCCCCGCCGCTGGGATCGCGGGAGCGCGACGAGCACCGGAAGGTCGGTGAGGCGCTGCTGACCGACGACGGCCGTATCACCGACACCAGCCAGGCCAAGACCGTCGCCATCCGGAGCATCGCCGAGCGGATGCGGACCTCGACGCCCGAACTCGCCCTCGCGGCGTTCGGTCTGAACGTCGGAACCGACATGGTGCACCATCTGGGCAGCAGGGACCACGTCCTCGTACCGCACCACGAGAAGTACCCCTCGATCGGGTGCGACGTCCTGCACGTCGACGAACTCGACCCGGCGGAGCCCGGACACGCCCCGGGCAGGGTGGTGCGCATGGACCGGCCGGAGGCCGACACCCTGGTACGCCAGATCTCCGTCAGTGAGTTGATGGGCGCCTGGTCGTACGGATCCAACAACAACACGCGCGTGCTGGCTTTGCAGGAGGCCACCAAGGAGGAGTTCGGTCTCACCAGGGTGCTGGAGTGGGACATGGACCCGGAGATCCGCGCGAAGGTGGACCGGGAGCTGGACTACAGCCGCGACGCGTTGCGGGACTTCCTGCGCGTCCAGTACGAGCTGACCCAGGAGGCCTTCGCCAGCCGCGGCATCACCGAGGTGCTCGCCTACCGGGCCCTGACCTGGCAGGAGGGTGCGGCCCAGCCGGACTGGGCGGGTCTGGACGTCGGCGACGCTTTCGAGGCGCGCCACCGACCGCTGTCCAGCTGGGCGGCGGACCGCCAGATCGTCGTCGACTGGCTGGAGCAGCGCGGCGGTCGCGCCGTGATCCTCATCGACCGCAAGCCCGTGGAGGACGTCCTCTCCGTCCCCATGACCGGCATGGGCTTCCTCGCGCAGAAGGAGTGGGTCACGCTGCCAGGCGACCGCCTGGTCACGCTGGACGGCGTCTTCACCGGCCGGGCTCCGGCGGCCGACGCGGAGCGGACCGCGGCGAGCAGCGTCACCGTCGGCCGCCCTGTGCTGGGAGGTGACGGGAACGCCCTGGTGGAGGACCCGATGAGCCCCCCGGAGGCACAGGCCCAGGGCTCCGACCGCCGGTGGCAGCCCCTGGAGATCACGGACCACCAACTCAACCCCGCGGACCCGTTCGATCTCCGGATCGCCCACGTCCTCGAGGGCAGGGAACAGCACCCGGACTGGTGGCCTCGGGACGACTCCGGCTACGCCATCACCAAGCGCGACCTGGACTTTCTCGGTATCGATCCGGTCCAGATCAAGTGGCTGGCCAACAAGGAGGCGCCCTTGGGGATGACCCCGGAGCTCTATGACCAGTTCGGCACGGAGATGCTGGACGCTCTGCGGCGGGACGGCTTCTCACCGGAGCAGGTCGACATCCGCCTCAAGGGAACAGGTGCCGACTTCTTCTCCGGTATGCACAAGACACTGCCCCGCGAAGAGGAGTTGACCGGCAGTCCCGAGGCGGCTCGGCGCATGCGGGAGTGGTTCGGTGACAGCGCGGAACGCCCGCTGCGCCGTCCGTACGACGCGATGTGGCGACTCGGTCTGGAACCCGTACCGAGCGACTTCGATCTCGACATCAACAGCACTGCCATGATCCGTGCCGCCCGTGATCACTGGAAGGAACACTACTCCGACCGCTACCCGGGCGACTTCATGGGCGGGCACGGCTACCTGGACAAACAGGCGGTCGAGGGCGCCTTCCCGGGACTGGCCGAGTGGGCGGACAAGTGGGAGAAGAAGCTGGGCCGAGAGCTCTCCCTGGGAGCCTTCGAGTCCAGTGGGCCCGTCAACGCGACCAAGCTCGGACGTTCCCTCTCGGGGCACTTCCGCAGTACCGACTGGATCATCCACAACCCCGGCCAGCCCTGGGGTTCACGTGTCCCTGGTGGCATGCGGCCCCAGGCCCAGAACTGGCCGACGGAGCACTCGGAGCACGCGCGGGATCTCCTCAGGCGCGGAGAGCTCACCGCTGGCGGCATGCGGCCCCAGGCCCAGGAATGGCTGACGGAGTACTGGAAGCACGCGCAGGACCTCATCGAACGCGGGGAGCTCACCGCTCGGACCGCTCCCACGATGTTGAGTCTGCACGCCCAGGCCGACCGCGTGGCCGCGGTGGCCTACGAGGGCCAGGACAAGCAGCTCGCCCAGCACGCCTGGTACCAGAAGGTACAGAAGGCGGTGTTCACGGCGGGCCAGCGCGGTGTGGACAACGCCGTCCTGCCGTCGAGCCCGCACGAGTACTTCTCCGCCACCCAGGAGGAACGCGCGCGTTATGTGGAGGCGATGAAATCCACCAAGACGGTGCGGTCCTCCCAGCGGAGGCCGACTCCCCCGGGTGTACAGGGCGCCAAGACGCCCTCCCCTGACGATGATCGGCGGAACCGCGGGTCGCAGGAGGGCCCTGACCTGGGGCCATAGTGGTGTGGCCGCACAAGGGGGCGGACAGGGCGCGCCCGGAACCGAAACCGCCCCCGGTCGGCTTTCCCGCCGCGAGTGCCGCGGTGGACGACGCACGCTGACCGCCACGGCGTGTACCGGGTGCGCAGGATCCGCTGGGAACGCCGCGACGACGTCCACGGCACCTTCCTCCGGGTCGGCGCCTCCGGCTCGGCCTGTCCCGACCGCGCCGGAGGCGCCGACCCTCGACAGTCCCCGTACGGGACGCGTCGCGCGGCCGTCAGTCCTCGGCGCGCACGTCGACGGCCTCGCCCGCGGCGTCGAGGATGACGTCGTACTCCTGGCCGTCGGCACCGCGCACCTCGGCCTCCCAGCCGTCCCAGCCGTCCTCGTCCTGGCGCTCGACGTCGACGGTGGTGGCGCCCTCGCCGACCGCGGCGGCGGCGTTGGCGGAGACCGTCTCGCGGTCGGCCGCGGCCTGCTCGTCGGTGTTCTGCCAGGGGGCGGGGCCCTCGTCGGTGTCACGGAAGGCCGTGCCGTTGACGGTGAACACGTCGGCGTCGTCGCGGTCCTCGCCCTCGTCGCCGTCGTCGTCGGCCTCGTAGCGCACGCCCAGGGTGACCTCGGTGCCCTCCAGGCCGCGCAGCTCGTCCAGGAGCGGCTCGACGGTGCCGTTGCCGTCGAAGTCCTCCAGTTCGGGGTTGGTCAGCAGCCACTCCTCCGGACCGAAGTCGACCTCGACCCCGGACACGGACCAGTCGTCGACGTCGTCCCCGGCGCGCAGTTCGCCCACGAGCTGCTCCAGTCCGTCGACCGACCGGGTCGAGGGCTCGCTCTGCTGCGACTGCCCGCTCCCGCCCGTCCCGGAGTCGGCCCCGGCGGTGACACCGGTGAGCTCGATCGGGGACACCCGCTGCTCGGGGTCGCCGGCGACCAGGTAGCCGACCGTGCCCAGGGCCAGCAGCCCCGCGGCGGCGGAGGAGGAGAGGATGATGATGGTCTTGGTCTGCATCGCGGGTCCCTTGCTCGAAGCTCTGTCTACCTCCAAGCATGCGGCGGCCCGATGATGGCGGCATGAGGCCGACATGAGGGCCTTCTTCATGTTGCGCTCAGGGACGGTTCAGCGGCCTCCGCCACGGTGGAAGGCGACACGGGGGAACGGGGAGGGGCACGGCCTTGGCGATTCTGGTGGTGGAGGACGAGGAGGGGATCGTCTCCTTCGTACGGCGCGGGCTGGAGACGGCCGGTTACCAGGTGCTCGCCGCCGACGACGGGATCGACGGACTCACGATGGCGCTGTCCTCGGACGTCGAACTCGTCGTCCTGGACCTGGGTCTGCCGGGGATCCCGGGTGAGGAGGTGCTGCGTCGGCTGCGCATGCGCCGCCCCTCGGTGCCGGTGATCGTGCTCACCGCCAAGGACTCCGTGAGCGACCGGGTCGCCAACCTCGACGCCGGGGCCGACGACTACATGGTCAAGCCGTTCAGCGTGAGCGAGCTGCTGGCCCGCGTGCGGGCCCGGCTGCGCGGCGGCGGCCAGGAACGCGGCGACGTGCTGGCGGCGGGCGGCGTGGTGCTCGACCTCGGGGCGCGCACCGCGTCGGTGGAGGGGCGCACCGTCAACCTGTCGACCCGCGAGTTCGCGCTGCTGGAGGTGCTCATCCGCCATCCGACGCAGGTCTTCTCCCGCCCCCAGCTGCTGGACCGGGTCTGGGGCTACGACTTCGACGGCGCCTCCAACGTGGTGGAGGTCTACGTCAGCCAACTGCGCCGCAAGCTCGGCAGCGAGCGCATCCAGACGGTCCGCGGCGCCGGGTACCGGCTCGGGGACGGCGCACGGTGAGCCTCACCGGCCGGGTCGTCCTGCGGTCGCTGCTGGTCATGGCCCTGGTCATCGGCGGCGTCGCCCTGCTCACCTACGAACTGGTGCGCGTGTCGGGCCTGGCCGACATCGACCGCCTGCTGCGCGAGGAGTCGGCGCTGGTCGGCGACGCCCTCGGCGGACGGCTGCCCGCCGCCGCCGGACTCGACGGCGTGGTCTCGGGCCCCGAGGCCGAGCGCGCCGCCCGCCAGGCGCTCGCCGTCCGCCCCAGCGGTGCCCGCCACGTGACGCTGGTGACCGTCGACGACGTGCGTCTGCAGAGCACCGGGGGACCCTCGCGCGTCGCGGGCCTCATGCGCGGCGGCGACGCCCCCGAGCCCGAACCCGGGACCATCCGCACGCTCGACACCGACGCGGGCCCGCTCCGGGTGCTCGACACCCGGGTCGTCGACGACGCCGGTGACACCCTGGCCGTCGTCACCGTCGCCGCCCCGCTCGACTCCACCCGGGACACGGCGGCCACCGTCCTGCTGTGGGCCGGACTCGCCGGGGCGATGGGCGTCGTCGGTGGAGGGGTCGTGCTGTGGCTGGTGGTGCGGCGCACCCTGCGTCCCGTGCGGGAGGTCTCCGACGCCGCCAAGGCGATCTCACCGGCCGACCTGGCCACCCGCGTCCCGGTGCCCGCCACCCGCGACGAGATCGCCGAACTGGCCACCGAGATCAACCAGATGCTGACCCGCATCGAGCAGGCCGACAGCAACCGGCGCCGGTACCTGGCCGCGATCTCCCACGAGGTGCGCACCCCGCTCTCCGTCGCCGAGGGGCACCTGGAACTGCTGGACACCGCGGAGGCGGCGGTCGTGCGCTCCGAACTCGACCGCCTGCGCCGCGTGCTGGAGGACCTCATGGCGGTGGCCCGCGGCGGCGACGAGATCGACGTCCGCGTCGAGGCGGTGTTCCTGCCCGACCTGTTCCACGACGTGCGGGCCCGGCTCGACGCCCTGCCCCACGCCGACGCCGTCACCCTGGAGGAGCCGCCGCCGGACGTCCTGCTCGGCGACCAGTCACGCCTTGAGCAGTGCCTGGCCAACCTCACCGCCAACGCCGTCGACCACAACCCGCCCGGCACCCGCGCCACCGTGACCGCCCGCGGCGGCGAGGACACGATCACCCTCACCGTGACCGACGACGGCCCGGGGATCAGCGCCGAGGTGCTCCCCCACGTGTTCGAACCGTTCGTCACCACGCGCACCACCGGATCGGGACGCACCTCGGGGCTCGGCCTGTCGGTCGTGCGCTCCCTGGTCGAGGCCCAGGGCGGTGGGGTGGGGATCGACAGCGGCCCCTCCGGCACCGTCGTCACGATCACCCTCCCGCGTGCCACGCCGTGACCGGTTCCGCACAGGGCCCGGATTCCACACCCGGCGGCTCGGCGGGCCCCTGTTCACAGGGGACCCCGGTGGCATTTCCCTTCACCACGGAGGGTGAAAAAGAGAATTCCCCGGAAAGGAAGAACGCATTCCGCCGCGGACGCCCCCTCCGGTCCGTCACGCGGCGGCCACCAGCGCACCATCAGCGCACACTCCGCCGGGAGGCCGTAATCCCCGCCTTCCGTGATAGTCTCGTAATATCGCCGCAACGCCCCTCACCTGCGCGTACGCCCACCACGGGCGCCTGACCGCACCGTGGTCAAGTTTTGGGTGGACCTTGGGGGGCAGTGCGATATGACAGGAGGTGCTCCAATGGAGACCGGAATAATTGTCATCATCGCCTTAGTGGTGGTGGTCGTCATCGCCGGAGGAATCGCGATCGCCGCGCGGTCCTCGTTCCTCCCGGCCCGGCGCACCGCCCGGCTGAAGAAGCGTTTCGGGGCTGAGTACGACCGCGCCGTGGAGGTCCACGGCAACAGGACGGCCGCCGAGAACGACCTGTCCGAGAGGCTCCGCCGCCGCGACAACATGACGCTCCGCGACCTGAGCGACCAGCAGCGCGTGGCGCACACCGAGACGTGGGCCGCGGTGCAGCAGGAGTTCGTCGACGATCCCGTCCGCGCCGTCCGCGACGCCCGCGGACTGGTGGAGGCGATCATGGCGGACCGCGGCTACGCCGGCCCCGCGTCCGCGGCCGACGGTGACGCGGCCTTCGACCAGCGCCTCGACGACCTGTCGGTGGACCACTCCGCCGCGGTCACCGGGTTCCGCCGCGCGCACGCCACCGGGCGTCCCGCCGAGGCCGGCCAGAGCGGCACCGAGCACCTGCGCGAGGAGCTGGTGTCCTACCGCGACCTGGTGGGGTCCCTGCTGGGCGGCCTGCCCACGGCCGACGGCACGACGACCCGGACCCCGCACACGGAGCCGACCGCGGTCGACCACACCGCTCCGGCCGCGGGCACGGAGCGGACCGCCGTGGAGCAGCCGCGCCGGGAGAGGGGACCGGAGACGGGTCTGTGACCGGCCTCGGCAGCGCTTCCGAGGAACCGACGACGACACGAGAAGGCGGACGACATGGTGGAACGCGTACCCGGCCCCGGCAGCAGCCGGGAGACCGAATCGGAGCAGTACCGGGCGCAGACGCCCGGACCCGGGACCGGCCCCCGTACCGCGGAGCCGGTGACCGTCGACGCTGAGGTGAACGATCCCGGGCGCGGCAGCGGCCCCGGACCCGCTGGACACACCGGAGCCCCGGGCGCCGGCCACACCGGCGTTCCCGGCACCGCCGGGCCTGGCCGCACCGATTCCGCCGGTACCGAGCACACCGGCACCACCGGTACCTCGGCCACCGGTTCCGGACACGCCCGGCCGGGCGGACGCGGAACCGCGCCGAGCCGGGTACCGGAGCAGCCGGGCACCGGAGCGGACCGCTCGGACGCGGCGGACAGGCCCCGGTCGCAGGGCGCGAAGCTGGAACGGGTCCGGGAGCGCTGGAACGCGACCCAGGGCAAGTTCGTCGACGACCCCCACGGCGCCGTGCGCGAGGCAGACGCGCTGGCGGCGGAGATCGCCGACGCCGTGGTCGCGGAGATCGAGGAGCGCCGCTCCGCGCTGCGCTCCGCGTGGAACGAGGGAGAGGGCACGGACACCGAGTCACTGCGGGTGGCCCTGCGCGACTACCGCTCCTTCGTGGAACACCTGGTCAGTACCAACGCCTGACCGCGTGCGGCCGCCGTGAGCCGTTCCGGGCCGAGGGGCCGCCCACCGCCGAGCGCGGGGGCGGCCCCTCCAGGTGCGCGACCGCCCCCTTGGGCAGGGACTCGCGTGGGGGCCGCAGCCCCTCGGACGGAACCCGGGCGGCCCCTCCGGAAGCGGTCGGCTCATCCGGCGACGAGCTTGTCGACCGCCGCCTCGGCCTCGGCGAACAGCTCCCGGTAGTGGTGCTCCCGGGCCTCACCGGACAGGTCCTCGGCCTCACTGTCGAACAACGCGGCCGTGTGGACCTCGAAGATCCCGCAGAACTCCGAGACCCCCCGGCGCAGAGGCCCGTCGAGCAGGCTGAGTACCAGGTCCGCGTTCGGGTCCCGCGCGGTGAGTCCGGCCAGGCCCAGCCACAGCATCCGCTTCCCCGCCATGGGGGACCTGCTGCGGCCGTACGTGAGGCCGTAGTTCCACACCCGGTCGATCCAGCCCTTGAGCAGGGCCGGTAGCCCGAACCACCACACGGGGAAGACGGGGACGATGAGTTCGGCGGCGTGGACGCGGCGGATGTGGGCGTGCACCTCGTCGGAGTAGACCTTGTCCCGGTCGCCGTAGTCGGGTTCGTCGGCCTCGCTGTTACGGGGGTCGAACCCCTCGGCGTGCAGGTCGAGCAGGTCGACGCGGTACCCGGCCGCCTCCAGGCAGGCCGCGGCCCGTCCGGCCACGGCCGCGGTCAGGGAGTCCGCGCGGTGGTGGGCGACCACGACCAGCGCGGTGCGTCCGGTCGACGTGGGGGGTTCGGAGGGCTCGGAGGATGCGAAGGTCTCTTGGTTCATGTACCCAGTACAGACCACCAGCCGTGGACGCTCCATAGCTGAAAAGCTGCGTTTCTTTGGCGTGCGTCTACACTTGCCGCCATGGACCCTTTGAGTGACATGCTCAGCGGCATCCGCTCCGCGGGAGCCTCCGTCAGCCAGGCCTCGCTGGATCCGCCGTGGACGATCCGCTTCACCGGCGGCGCGCCGCTGACCATGCTGACGGTGATCAGCGGTGGCGGGTCGGTGGTCCTGCCCGACGGGACCGGCCTCAGGATCGGCGCGGGCGACACCGCGCTGGTGCGCGGCCCCGACCCCTTCCGCCTGGCGGACGACCCCGCCTCGCTGCGTCGCCCCCACCGGGACCACGAGATCGCCTGTCTCGAACCGGACCTCGGGTGCGGACCGGGCGGCGGTGCTCCGGACGCGCTCCCCCGGCACGACGGCCTCGGAGGCTCCGGACGCCGGGACGGCGGTCTCCTGGGCGACGGACTCCCCGGCGCCGGGCTCCCGAGCCGCGGGTCCTCGGACAACGGCCCCGCGGACGAGGACCCCGAGAGCGCCACCACCCTCATCGTCGCCGCCTACCGGGCCACCCGGGGCCGCCACGAGCGGCTGCTGCGCACCCTGCCGCCCACGCTGGTCCTCACCGAGGAGCAGCCCGAGAACGTCTTCTGGCTCGAAGCGGCGAGGGACGCCCTGTCCCGGCGGCACCTCCCGGGCGGCCAGGCCCTGGTCGACCGCGTCGTGGACATGGGTCTGGTGTGCAGCCTGGCCTGCTGGTTCGAGCAGGAGGGCGCCGACGCCCCCGCCTGGTACCGGGGAGCCGTCGACCCGGTGACCGGACCCGCGCTGGAGGCCGTCCACCGGCGTCCGCACGAGGCGTGGACCGTGGGCGCGCTGGCCGCCAGGGCGGGTGTGTCGCGCGCGCTCTTCGCCAAGCGCTTCACCGAGGTCATGGGCCAGTCGCCCCTGGGCTACCTGACCGAGTGGCGCATGTACACCGCCGAGGAACTGCTGTCGGATCCCGACCTGAGCGTGGCGAAGGTGGCCGGGGCCGTGGGCTACGCCGACCCGTCCTCGTTCAGCACGGCCTTCAAACGGCTGCGGGGGCTGAGCCCGCGGGAGTTCCGCCTGCGGAACATGCTCTCCGAGCCCGGCCCCGCTCCTGTGTCCGGCACGGGGTCCGGTTCCGGCCTCTGATCCGGGACCGGCCTCGGGTGGGAACCCGCTTCCGGGCCCGCCCCCGAGGCCGTCCCGGGGACCGCATCCGTCCCGGGAGCCGAACCGACCCCGGGAGCCGCACCCGGCCCGGGGCCGAAGCCGGTCCCCGGGCCGGACGGCCTCAGCCCCGGACGGCCTCAGCCCCGGACGACGGGAAGCGCGGCCCGACCGCTCGCCACGATGGACGGGGCCTGCGCCACCTCCGCCCCCTCGGCCAGGCGCAGGTCCGGGAAGCGCGTGAAGAGCGCCTCCAGCGCGGTCACGCCCTCCAGCCGGGCCAGCCCCGCGCCCAGGCAGAAGTGCGGACCGTGCGAGAAGGCCAGGTGCCCCCGCTGCTCCCTCCGGAGGTCGAAGGCGTGCGCGTCGTCACCGTGGCGCGCGGGGTCGCGCCCCGCCGCGCCGAAGCCCATGAGCAGCGCCTCCCCCTCGGGCACGCGCGTGCCCGCGAGAGTGACCTCCTCGGCCGTGTAGCGCAGCGGCAGGTACTGGATGCTGGCGTCCCAGCGCAGGGTCTCCTCCACCGCGTCGGCCCAGGAGGCGCCGCCGGACCGCACCAGCTCCAGCTGGTCCCGGTGGGTGAGCAGCGCGTGCACGGCGTTGGTGATGAGGTTCATCGTGGTCTCGTAGCCCGCGCCGATCATGAGGATCAGCGTCCACACCAGTTCGGTGTGGGAGAGCCGCTCGTCGCCCTCGGCCCGCGCCTGGAGCAGCGCGCTGGTGAGGTCGTCGCCCGGCTCACGGGACTTGCGCTCGGCCAGCTCCGCCAGGAAGGTCTGCATGTCGGCGTTGGTCCGGGCGGCCACCTCCGGGGTGGTGGTCGCGTCGAAGACCCGGTGCATCAGGGTGTGCAGGGTGCCGCGGTGCTCCGCCCCGACCCCGAAGAGCTCGGAGATGACCGTCATGGGCAGCGGCAGCGACAGCGCCGCCTTGAGGTCCACCGGTCCCGGCCCGGCCGCCGCGAGGCCGTCGAGCAGTTCGGCGGTGATCTCGGTGATCCTCGGGCGCAGCTCCTCCACCCGGCGCGGGGTGAACGCCTGCGAGACCAGGGTCCGCAGGCGCCGGTGGCGGTCGCCGTCCGCGGTGAGCATGTTGTCCGGGGCCACCCAGGAGATCAGCGGCCAGTCCATGGGGATCTCGCCCTGCGCCCACGCCCGCCAGTGCCGCGCCTCCTTGCGCACGCCGGGGTGGGCGAGGGCCTCCATGATGACGTCGTGGCCGGTCAGCGCCCGAACAACCACGCCACCAGTGATCTCAACCTCGACGACGGGGCCGCGGTCTCGGAGTCCGGCTGTCTGTCGGTGGAGGTCGTAGGGGTGGAGGACGGGGGTGTCTGCTGCCATCGCGGTGTTCCCTTCGGAGAGTCGGGCGGAAATTCCACGGGGAGTTCGGCCAGGGCCCGCGCGAACGGGGAGACGCGCCACCGCGGGGCCGGGTCGGTCACGCGCAGGCCGCGCAGCCGCTTGGTGAGGACCTCCACGCCGACCTGGGCCATGGCCTGGGCGAACCCGTGGGCCGGGCAGCGGTGCGGGCCGACCCCGAAGGCCAGGTGGGCGCGGGTGACGTGCTCGATGTCGGGCCCGTTCTCGACCATCGCGGTGTGGGCGGCGGCGTAGCCGAGGAGGATGGGCTCCCCCTTGCGGATGACCCGTCCGCCGCTGATCTCGACGTCGCGCACCGGGTAGAGGACCGGGTAGTTGGTGATGGGCGGCTCGCGCCACAGGACCTGCTCGACCACCTCGTCGATCCCGACCAGGGCGCCGTTGAGGGCCCGGCTCACCTCGGCGTCGGTCAGGATCGTGTGCGTGGCGGCCGTGATGAGGTTGGCGGTGGGCTCGGCGCCGGCGCCGATGGTCACGACCAGCTGGTGCAGCATCTCCTCGTCGGTGAGTCCAGCCCGGTGCTGGAGCAGCCAGGTGGTGATGTCCTCCCCCGGCGACGCGTGCTTCTGCGAGATCGCGTCGGACAGGGCGCGCTCGTACTCGGCGTTGGCCCGCACGACGTCGTTGCCGTCCCACAGGTCGACGAGCGAGACCAGGACGCGCTCACCGATGTCGCGCGGGAAGCCGAACAGGTCGCAGAGCACCAGCAGCGGCAGCAGACGGGCGTACTCGGACACCAGGTCCGCGCTGCCCCGCTCGACGAAGGCGTCGATGAGGCTGTCGGCGTGGCGGCGGGTGCTCTCGCCGACACGGCTCTCGGGCACTCGGCCCAGGGAGTCGACCACCGACCGCTTGAGGCGGGCGTGGGCGTCGTCGTCGGCGAAGAGGAGGTTGGGGCGGTAGGCCATCATCGCGGCCACGGGGGCGTCGTCGGGGACGCGCCCCTCGGACCAGTCGAGCCAGAGCCGGGAGTCGCGCCGGAAGGTGCGGGTGTCCCTGCACCAGGCCGTGATGAGCGCGTAGTCGGCGACCACCCAGGCGCTGATCCCGGGGGAGATCTCGGCGGGGAAGACGGAGCCGTGTTCCTTCGTCATCCGCGTGTAGACGTCGTGCGGGTCGGCGTGGAACTCGGGGGCGTGGAGTTCGGCGTAGGGGCAGCGGGAAGCCAACGTTTTCCTGTTCTACAGGGGGGTTCGAGAGCCGCGCCAGTCTAGTACCGCAACATGTCCGTTGTTCTTTCCGTCCCATCCGTCCCACCCCGCCGGAGCCGCGCGCCCCTCGGTCCACGGAGTCCCGGAGGTGCCCGGCCAGCGGCGTGAGCTGTAGCATCGTGGCCGGATTCCTCCCCCCTGCAACCCGCTCCTCCGGTCCCGGCGAAGGCCGTACGGCGGGGCTCCTCGACACACACGGGAACGGACGTTCATGGACGCTGAAGACACCCAGGTCATGGCCAGGACGGGTGAGTTCACCAGCACCACCCTGAGCTGGGAGACCTCGGTCCGGGGGCGGGTCGCGGCGGCGGTCGACCGCCTCTCCGGGCCGCTGTCCGACCTGCTGGAGCGCGACGCCAACGACGGCGACACCCGCATGCTCGTCGCCGACTTCTTCAGCGTCGGACTGAACTTCAGCAAGTACCAGGACATGACCACCGAGTACCGGACCAGCGGGGACTCGGTCGACTACGCGATCGTGCTGGACGGCAAGCTGTTCGCGCCGGTGGAGGTGCGCCGGGTCGGCCAGGAGCTCGACCAGCGCAACATCCAGGTGTCCCGGCGCCTGGCCGTCGAGGAGGGCGCCGAGTGGGTGATCCTCACCAACGGCCGCCTCTGGAAGGTCTACCACCTGCGCCCCGACGGTAATGGCGGCAACCGGCCGGTGGAGGTCATCGACGTCGACCTCACCGACGCCGACGCCTACCAGCGAAACATCGACGCCCTGTTCCACATCACCCGCGAGGCCGTCGACCGCGGTCGGCTGGACACCCTGCGCAAGTGGAAGGAGGCCGTCGAGGCGGCCCCCGTCGCCGAGGTGCTGCGCAGCGACGCCGTGGTGGAGGCGGTCCGCGCGCAGCTGCGCGCCGCCACCGGCCACCTGGGGCACACGGGCGACGCCGACGAGGTGCGCCGCGCCCTGGTCGAGGAGGTCGTCGCGCAGGGCCTGCTCAAGGACTGACGCCGACGGCGGGTCCGGCCCTCCCGATCCGGACCCGCCCGCCCCAGCCCCGGCTTTCCTGCCGCGGTCCGGACCCGCCGCCGCTCCCCCGGCCGCGTACCCGCCCCTCTCCGCCACCGGTTCCGGTCGGAACCCCGCTCGGCCTTCCTTCCGCCGCCCGCTGGTTCGTGCGTTTGCCCCCATTGACAGTTGTGATACGCGACACAACAATGGTCATACTATTGGGAGCGCTCCCAGTGCTTCCGGCCGCTTACCCCCCAGCGGAAGGACCCCCGTGAGTCCGGCACGAAGAAACAGCGCGGTGGCGCTCGGCGCCGCAGCCGCACTAGGCACGAGCCTCCTCGTCGCCTCCCCCGTCCAGGCCGACGACGAACCGGTCGAGCAGATCACCAACGGCGACTTCGCCGACGGCACCACCGGCTGGTGGGCGACCGAGGGGATCGACCTCGCCGTCAGCGACGACGGAGCCCTGTGCGTCGCGGTCCCCGGCGGCACCAGCAACCCGTGGGACCAGATCGTCGGCCAGAACGACATCCCCCTCGTGGCCGGGGAGTCCTACTCCCTCACGTTCACCGCCTCCGGCGCCGACAGCCTGCCCGTCCGCGCGCTGATCCAGGAACCCGTCGACCCCTGGCGCACCGAACTGGACGAGCGGCCCGTGCTCACGCCGACGGCGACCGGCTACGAGTACGTCTTCACCGCCTCGGCCGAGATGGCCGACGCCCAGCTCGCCTTCCAGATCGGCGGGGCCGAGGAGGACTGGACGTTCTGCCTGGACGACGTGTCGCTGCTCGGCGGCGCCGAACCCCCGGTCTACGAACCCGACACCGGCCCGCGCGTCCGCGTCAACCAGGTCGGCTACCTCCCGCAGGGCCCCAAGAACGCCACCGTGGTCACCGACGCCGAGGAGGCCCTGCCCTGGCAGCTGGCCGACGCCGAGGGCGCGGTCGTGGCCGAGGGCGACACCGTGCCGTACGGCCTGGACGAGTCCTCCGGGCAGAACGTGCACACCGTCGACTTCAGCGGCTTCACCGGGACGGGCGAGGGCTACACCCTGACCGCCGACGGCGAGACCAGCCACCCCTTCGGCATCACCGCCGACCCCTACGCCACCCTGGCCACGGACGCCCTGGACTTCTACTACACCCAGCGCAGCGGCATCGAGATCCTCGACGAACTCGCCCCCGGCTACGGACGCGAGGCCGGTCACGTCGGCGTCGAGCCCAACCAGGGCGACACGGACGTCACCTGCCACCCCTCCGCCCCGTGCGACTACTCGCTCGACGTGTCCGGCGGCTGGTACGACGCGGGCGACCACGGCAAGTACGTGGTGAACGGCGGCATCTCCGTCCACCAGCTGATGAGCGTCTACGAGCGCGCGCACACCGCGCCCACCGGGGACCCCGCCCGGGTCGCCGACTCCACCCTGTCCGTCCCCGAGCGGGACAACGGTGTGCCCGACGTCCTGGACGAGGCCCGCTGGGAGATGGAGTTCCTGCTGTCCATGCAGGTCCCCGAGGGCGAGGAGCTCGCGGGGATGGCCCACCACAAGGTCCACGACGAGCGCTGGACCGGCCTGCCCCTGATGCCCGCCGACGACCCCCAGCCCCGCTACCTGCACCCGCCGTCAACGGCGGGCCCCCCGNGAACCTGGCCGCGACCGCCGCCCAGTGCTCCCGCGTGTTCGCCCCCTACGACGCCGACTTCGCCGCGACCTGCCTGGAGGCGGCCGAGACCGCCTGGGACGCCGCGGTGGCCGAGCCCGAGCGCTACGCGACCGTCGGCGGCGAGGGCGGCGGCGCCTACGACGACGACAACGTGGCCGACGAGTTCTACTGGGCCGCCGCGGAGCTGTACCTGGCCACCGGGCACGGGGACTACGAGGAGGCGGTCACCTCGTCCGGGCTGCACACCGCCGACGTGTTCTCCGAGTACGGCTTCGGCTGGCGGGACACCGCGGCGCTCGGCCGCCTCCAGCTGGCCACCCTGCCCAGCGAACTGCCCGACCGCGACCGGGTCCGCGACTCCGTGGTCGAGGGAGCCGACGGGTACGCCAGCGTCCTGGAGGCGCACCCCTACGGCATCGCCTACGCCCCCGAGAACGGCGCGTTCGTCTGGGGCTCCAACAGCCAGGTCCTCAACAACCTGGTGGTCGTGGCGACCGCCTACGACATCGGCGGTGACACGCGCTTCCGCGACGCGGTGCTGGAGGGCATGGACTACGTCCTGGGACGCAACGCCCTCAACCAGTCGTACGTGACCGGGTACGGCGAGAACGACGCGGTCAACCAGCACAGCCGCTGGTACGCCAACCAGCTCGACCCGAGCCTGCCCAACCCGCCGGCGGGTTCCCTGTCGGGCGGACCGAACTCCGAGACCGGCACCTGGGACCCCGTGGCCCGGGCCAACCTGGACGGGTGCGCGCCCCAGTTCTGCTACATCGACGACATCGAGTCGTGGGCGACCAACGAGCTGACCATCAACTGGAACTCCACGCTGGCCTGGGTGTCCGGGTTCGTCGCCGACCAGGACGACGCCTCCCTGCCCGCCGGGTCCTCCTGCGAGGTCGACTACGTGGTCCACGGCGAGTGGCACGACCGCTTCACCACCCAGGTGACCGTCCGCAACACGGGTGACGAGCCCGTGGCGGGCTGGGAGCTGGTGTGGTCCTTCCCCGGCGGTCAGGCCGTGGAGCGCCACTGGAGCAGTGCGCTGGAGCAGACCGGACACGCGGTGACCGCCGTGAACGCGGACTGGAACGGAACCATCGAACCCGGCGACGAGGTGACGTTCGGCTTCATCGGCACCCTGGTGTCCGGGGCGAACGCCGTGCCCGCGAGGTTCACCCTCAACGGTTCGGTCTGTAGCTGACCCGTGGGCGGGGCGACGACGGCGCGCCCGCCCACGCCGTAAGACCCCCCTTGGAGGACGGGGCCCCTCAGGAGAGCGTGGGGCCCCGTCCGTCATGTCCGGGGAGGGGGTTCAGCGCTGCCAGCGCGCCTGGCAGAAGCAGTAGGCGCCGTAGACGGCGACGCCCAGGGCGACGGCCACGAGGGCCCAGGGACCGGCCGGGGTCTGGGAGAAGGCCCGCAGCGTGCCGTCCAGCCCGGCCGCCTGGTCCTTGTCGAAGGTGATCGCGGCCTGGAGGAAGAAGACGCCGACGGCGGCCAGGACCAGGCCCTGGGTGCCGATGCCGAGCACGCCGACGGTCACGACGGATGTGCGTTGGCGCGGCGGGAGCGCGCCGAGCGCCAGCTCCTGCGTGAAGCGGCGGGTCACCGCCTTCCAGATCTGGTACAGGCCCACGGCGATCACGCCGCAGCCCACCGCGCCGACGACGAACCGGCCGAAGGGCAGCGCCATGACCTGGGCCGTCAGCGCCTCCGACTGGCTGTCCTGGGACTGGGACGAGCCCTGCCCCAGCAGGAAGCCCGCGATGCTGGAGGCCAGCACGGCGTAGATCACCGCTCGGGCCCCGGACGCGATGCGCTTGGTGGCCTTCTCCAGGCCCACGACGGCGTAGACCGCCTGCCACACGGCGAGGGCCACCAGGCCCGCCGCCGCGACCCAGAGCAGCAGCATCCCTCCGGTGTTCTGGGCGACGAGCTGGAGGGCGCCGCTGTTGCTCGCCTCCTCGCCGCCGCTCTCGCCGAAGGCGATGCGCAGGGCGAGGTAGCCGATGATGAGGTAGAGCATGCCCGTGGCGGCGAAGCCCACGCCCGCGAGCCTGCGCAGCCAGGTGCTGTGGGCCGCCTGGCGCCCCGCGCGTCGGCCCGCCGCGTGGGCGTCCTTCGCCGAGCGCCGTGCCTTACCTGGTAAGTCTGATGGGGACATGTCCGGCCCGTGCCCGCGAGAAGGGCGCGAAAACGGGTGTTTACCGTTAATACTCCCTTTTGTGCTGGTCAGTGATGTGGAATCCCTCCGGGGCGCCCGTGCGGGACGACGAGTTGGCGCGGGGCGGTCCGGGGCCGTCGGGAGGAACGCGGGACGGAGCGGGACGCCGGATCTCGCGCGGAACAACGCGGGACGGCGCGGGTACACGGGTAGCGGGGCGGCCGGGGACGGCGGGTCCCGGACGGAACGGCTCGGGATGCCGGATCTCGCGCGGATACGCGGATACGTGGGTAGCGGGGCGGCCGGGGACACCGGATCTCGCGCGGAACAACGCGGGACGGCACGGGACGGCGGGCCCTGGGCGGGCGCGCGGACACGGACGCCGATGGGCGAAGCAGCCGGAGCGCCTACTCCAGGGGCACCCGCAGGACGCGGTCGTCCCCCTCGCTCGGCTCCCCGACCCCGTCGAGGTTGCTGGTGGTCAGCCACAGCTCACCGCCGCCGGGGACGGTCACCACCGTGCGCAGGCGGCCGTACTCCCCCTGGTAGTGGTCCACGGGCTCGCCCACGCCGCCGTCGCCGGTGAGCGGCACCTCCCACAGGCGTTCGCCGCGCAGCGCCGCCACCCACAGGGAGCCGCCCGCGACCGCCGCGCCGCTGGGCGAGGCCTCAGCGGGTCTCCACGTCAGCAGGGGGTCGACGTACTCGTCGCCTCCTCCGGTGCCCTCCACCTCGGGCCAGCCGTAGTTGCCGCCCGGTTCGATCAGGTTGACCTCGTCGAACTCGTTCTGCCCGAACTCGGTGGCGTACAGGTTCCCCTCGTCGTCCCACGCCAGACCCTGGACGTTGCGGTGGCCGTAGCTGTAGACGGGGTTGCCGAAGGGGTTGTCCGGCGCCGGGTCCCCGTCGGCGGTGATCCGCAGGATCTTGCCGCCCAGCGAGTCGGTGTCCTGGGACAGCCCCTCCCGGCCCGCGTCCCCGGTGCCGACGTACAGCAGGCCGTCGGGGCCGAACTCGATCCGGCCGCCGTTGTGGTACGAGGCGGAGGGGATGCCGTCGAGGATGACCTCGACCTCCCCGAAGCCCCCGTCCCCGCTCTCGGGGTCGTACTCCAGTCGACTGATCCGGTTGTCGGAGTCCGCGGTGTGGTAGGCGTACACGTACGGTTCCCCGGGGAAGTCCGGGTCCACGGCCAGCCCCAGCAGGCCGCCCTCGCCGTTCGGCGCGGCTCCCTCGACGGTGCCGACGTCGGCGACCGAGCCGTCGGGGGACACGCGGACGACCTCCGCCGAGTCGCGCTGGGCGACCAGGGCCGAGCCGTCGGGCAGGAAGGCCAGCCCCCACGGCACCTCCAGGCCCGTGGCGACGTCCTCGGGCTGGCCGGGGCCGGCTCCGGCGGAGCCGTCCTGTCCGCCCGGCTCCTGCCGGCCGTCCGTCCCGTCCCCCTCCGCGCCGCCGGTGGCGTCTCCCCGGGCCCCGCATCCGGCGAGCAGGACGAGGGCACCGAGGACGGAGACGGTACGGAGCACCGCGCCCGCGCGCGCTGAAGGTTCCATGTCCGTTCCCTTCCCCCCGGGCGCCGCCGTTACCCCGCCGTACCGCCCGGCGCCCCTTCCTCGCTGTTCTCATGCCCCTCCTGCAACTCCTCGAACAACCGCTCCAGGTCGGTGAGGAGCGCGCTGTGCACGGGCCAGCGTTCGGAGTCCCAGTCCTCGCTCATGCGCTCCCGTGCCCGGTCGATCCGCCGGAGTCCCCCCTCCAGGCAGGAGTCCAGGTCGGCGGAGACGGTGTCGCGCTCGGGTTCCTCGGCCTCGTGGACGGCGTCGAAGGCGTCGGCGGCGGCGTCCAGGAGGGGCGCGAACTCGCGGAGGAAGGCGTCGCTCGGCTCGGGAAAGCGCGACCGGCCGCCGTTGGCGGCCCGGAGGG
>ANAW01000003.1:0-2753 GCA_000340945.1 Nocardiopsis synnemataformans DSM 44143
GGCCAGGGTCCAGCCGTAGTAGGACTGCGGCGCCCTCTTCGGAAGAGAACCCTCCAGGAGCCGCCGCGGGTTCAGGCGCGCCCGGTACTCCTGCTGGGAGACCACACCCCGGGCGTTGCGCTCGGTGTTGTCGAACCCCTTCGCGACCCGTCCCCAGTAGTCGGCGTCGCCGATTCCCTCGCCACCCTCCTTGAGCGCCTCGGCCATCTCCCGGCAGAGGTCGCGCAGGCCGTCCGCGAAGTCGAGCACGGCGCTCTCGGCGTCGCGGAAGCGGATGGCGGGCGCGAAGACCATGTTCGTCACGACGGCGGTCCCCGCTCCCACCAGCACCATGAGCAGCAGCGTTCCGAGGTCCACGGGACTGCCCGCGGTGCCTCCGGCGAGCGCGAAGGACGTCACCACGGGTATCTGCTTGCCCTGGTCTCCGAAGATCGTGAACTGCCCCGCCGCCATCGCGACGAGCACGGCCAGGGCGAAGAACCACACGTTGAGTCCGACGGTGAGTCCGGTCAGGCCCGCGATCAGGGCGCCGAGGAAGACCGCGGGGACGTAGCGCAGGGACTGGAGCACCGACCCGTACACGCTGGGCCGCACCACCAGGAGGGCGGAGAAGGGGGCGAAACTGACCTGGGCCGAGTCCACCATGAGCGCACCCAGGACCCAGGCTCCGGTGGAGGCGATGACGCACTTGGCGATGATGACCGCGGTCTCGCGCTCGTAGCCGCGCCGTTCGACGACCCTGCGCAGCACCTCGCGGGCGTTGGCCGCGGTCCTCCTCAGCCGTTCGACTGCCATCCGGTCTCCGAATCCTGGTTCCGCTCCCCGATCGGTTCGACGCCCTCGGCCCCGGTGAGGAACTCGGCGGTCCGCCACCACGGCGGCCGGGACGGCGCGGGCCGCCGTCCGCACATCCGGGATGCCCTCCCGAGGAGGGAGAGGTCCCTGCCCGCGCCTTGGGCGGACGGGACGCGCGTCATGTTGGCGGCCTGGGCGAAGCCCGCCACGGTCGTCTTCGGCTCCACCGGCCTCGTGGGTCTCCTGAATCTCGCGGGGACTGTGGGAGTTGTGGGTTCTTCGGGAGTTGTAGGAGTTGTAGGGCCTGTGGGAGTGATGGGGCTTGTGGGTTTCTTGGATCCCGTGGATCCCGTGGGTCTCATCCCCCTCCTCGGTCCCGTACCGCCTCCCGCACGAACTCCTCGACCAGGTCTGCGACCTGCTCGGGGGCGGCGGCGGTGAGCGCGTGGGGCTGTCCGGGCAGGGTCACGAGCCGTCCGCGTGGCAGCAACCGGGCGGCCTCCCGTGCCCAGGGCCCGGGGCAGAGGGGATCCCTGCCCCCGCGCAGGACCAGGGCCGGCTGCCTCACCCTCGGCAGGACCAGCTCGATCCGGTGGTCACGGCTGGCCAGAAGGCTGCGGACGTCCCGGCGCGGTCCCGCGTCCCAGTAGTCGGCGACGACGGAGGAGATCACGGAGAGGTCCTCGCGCATGCCGTCGCGCAGCAGGCGCGCGGCCAGCGCGGGCAGCGAGCGCGCCTGGGGGTCCGTCGTGGGCCCGGCCAGTACGAGCGATCCCACCTCGTCGGGGGCGCGCACCGCCGCCTCGGCGACCACCTGCGTTCCCAGGGAGAGCCCGAGCAGGCAGGGCCGCTCGACCCCGCGGACGCGGAGCCACTCCAGGAGGGCGTCCGCGAGTCCGGTGACCGTGGGCGCGTGGTCGGGAGCGGTGCTCGCGCCGAACCCCGGCAGGTCGACGGCCCAGGCGGGAGTCCTTCCCTCCAGGGCCGCGACCACGGGCAGCGTCTGGCGGGAGGAGATCCCCGCGCCGTGTACGCAGACCACCGGCGGCCCCTGTCCGGGCACGTGCCACCAGGCCATCGTCGCGCGTCCGACCTCGTCCGTGCCCCTCCGGGCCTCCATGCGTACCCCCGAACGGCCTCCTCGGCTCCGGTCATGTGGTCGCCACAACTACCCAGGGCCCCCGCCTTCAACCCACTCCCGGACGAGGCGTGTGGAGACACCGCGGGGCGGTCAGGGAGGTACACGCAAGGGTGTGCGCGCGAAGGGAGCCATGAGATGGGCAGGAAGTCGGATTCGCCTCCGAAGCACCCGTGGTTGAGGGGGGCCGTGCGGGGTGTCGCGGGCGCGATGGCCATGAGCGGCATGCGGCAGGTCGAGGTCGGTATGGGGTTCACGCAGCGCACACCGCCCGAGGCCGTCCTGGCGGAGGGCGTGCCCGCCCTGCTGGAGAGCGTTCCCCCCGAGCGGAGGAAGGCCGCGATCGAGCTGGCGCACTGGGGCTACGGGGCGGCGGCGGGCACCGCGTTCGCGCTGCTGCCGCGCCGGGTGAGGCGGTGGCGGCTGGCCGGGCCGGTCTTCGGGGTGGCGGTCTGGAGCGCGTACGAGCTGGCAGTCGCCCCCGCGCTCGGCCTCGCCCACGCGCGCAGGCACCGGCCCCAGGAGCGGTGGGCGTTCCTGTTCGACCACGTGGTCTTCGGGCTCATGGTCGGAGAGCCGCCCGAGACCGTGGTGGCCGGAACGGGGGGCCACGGGGACGGCGCGGAGGAGAGGTGCTGCTGCGGAGGCCACGGGGGTCATGGAGACCGTGGAGGCGCTGGAGGCGCTGGAGGCCGTAGGGGCCGCCGGGAACGTCGGGGTCGCGGGGGTCGCCGGGGCCACGGGGAGCGCAGGGGACACGGAAGCCACTGCGGTCACGGAGACCACGGCAACCACGGCAACCACGGCAACCACGGCAACC
>ANAW01000004.1:0-4841 GCA_000340945.1 Nocardiopsis synnemataformans DSM 44143
TGGGAACCATGGGGATAACGGTGGCCATGAGGGTCATGGTGGCAGTGGGAAGCATGATGATCGCGGGAAACACGGTGATCACGGAACGCACGGTGACTGCGGGGAGCACGGGAGACGGGGAAAGCGTCACCGGTCCTGACAGCGGGGAGCCGGAGGGCCGGGGGCGGGTGACGTCGGTCTCCCGCCCCCGGCTCTCCGGCGCGCCTTCCGGGCTTCGGACCAAGCCCGTGTCCGGGATCGCAACGCCGCTAACGTCAGGACGTAGCAGCGCTAACATCACACCGGACCGGCGCCCGAACCCGTGCCCGAGGCCGAGCCCGTAGCAGCGCTAACCCCAGGACGTAGCAGCGATAACGCCAGATCGGGTCGGCACCCGGGCGTAACACCGCTATCCCTACGCCGTACCAACACTAACCCCGAGCCGAGACAGCCCTCGGAGCCGTAACGCCGGTAACACCAGGCCTTACCAGCGCTAACGTCACACCGGACCGGCACCCGAGCCCGTAGCGCCGCCACCGCGAACCCGAACAGGGACCCCGCGGGCCGTATCGATGTTTCCTCATGGGCGTAACAGCGCTAACCCCGAGCCAGGCCGACACCCCGGACGTAACAGCGCTACGCCCAAGCGGTACCAGTGCTAACCCCTTCACCGGCCGCCAGGGCGTAGCGACGCTAACATCAGGCCGTATCAGCGCTACTCGGCGCTAAGTCGGCGTTACTCCTCGGCGTTACTCCTGGGCCTTCTGGAGACGCACGTACGCCAACTGGAGCCAGTCGGACACGGCCACGGCACTGAACACCGCGCCGGTTCCACGGGTCACCCCGGGCGCGAACACCAGACCGAAGGCGTACGCCGTGGCGATCCACTGCGCGGTGCAGAACGGACAGGTGATCAGCTCGCCGACCGCCCGACGGGCGCCCCGGCCGCGCACCTCCTCCGCCAGTTCGGCCGGAGCCGAGACCCCCTCGAAGCGGGTGAAGAACGCCCGGAGGGGGCTGGTGACCGCGTCCTTGGCCAGCATCCGGGACAGCTTGTGCGTGGTCAGCCCCATCAGCGCCAGGTCCCACGGACCCACGCTCTCGGCCCTGCGTCTGCCCCGGAACCGGCGCGCGGCGAGCAGGCCGACTCCCACCAGGGCCAGGTAGCCCGAGGCCACGGCCGCGTACCCGAAGAGCGGCTGGTCGCTGTCGCCCCGGTAGGCCTCCGCCTCCTCCTGGATCGTCTCCTTGATGTCCCCGGTGGTGTTGTGGTCAGCCATCTGCTCCAGTCCTCCTTCGTCGTGTCGCGCCGCCCGACCTGTCGCGCACCCACGCGTGCAGCGCCTCCCCGTCCCCCGCCTGTTCGAGGTTGACCGCCGCCTCGATCAGCGCGAGGTGGGTGAAGGCCTGGGGGAAGTTGCCCAGCATGGTGCCGTCGGCGGCCATCTCCTCCGCGTGCAGACCGAGCTCTCCCGAGCTCCCGCACAGTTCCTCGAACCTCCGCCGCGCCTCCTCGGTCCGCCCGGCGAGCACCAGGGCGGAGATCATGTCGAAGGAGCAGAGGAGGAAGGCACCCTCGGGGGTGCCGAGCCCGTCGTCGGTCGTCTCGGGGTCGTACCTGTGGACGAGGCCGCCCTCTCCGCCCAGTTCCGCGTCCACCCGCTCCAGGGTCGCGAGCACGCGCGGGTCGGTTCCCTCCAGGAAGCCCAGGAGCGGGATCCGCAGCAGCGACCCGTCCACGTGGGACGAGCAGTAGGACTGCGTGAAGGTCCCGGCCTCGGCGTCGTAGCCCCGGTCGAGGACCTCCTCGCGGATGGCGTCCAACTCCTTGCGCCACTCGTCCAGGGGAACGTCCCCGCTCGCTTTGCCGGACTCGGTGGCCAGCTGGATCCCGCGGTCCAGGCACACCCAGGCGTAGACCTTGGAGCTCGTCCAGTGCCGCGGCCGCGACCGCACCTCCCACATGCCGTCGTCCGGCTCGCGCCAGATCCGGCACGCCGCGTCGACCATCGAGGAGAGCTGTTCGACGTCCTCGCGCCCGAGCCCGCCGGTGGCCTCCTCGTAGGACAGCGCGGCGTCGAGCACGTGCCCGTACACGTCCAGCTGGTGCTGTGAGTAGGCGTCGTTGCCGACGCGGACCGGCCTCGACCCGGCGTGCCCGGCGAGGTGGTCCAGGGTCTCCTCCCCGGGCGGGGGCTGCTCGTCGACCGCCTGCACCGGGGGGATCCAGTCGATCGGCTGGCCGCACATCCGCAGCAGGAAGCGCAGGTAGTGCCCGGCCTCCTCGGCGTGCCCGAGCCGCAGGAAGGCCAGGACGACGAGCGCGGCGTCGCGGTGCCAGACGTAGCGGTAGTCCCAGTTGCGCGGGCCTCCCGGCCACTCGGGCAGGGACGTGGTGGGCGCGGCGATCAGGGCGCCGCTCTCCTCGTGGAGCAGGCCGCGCAGGGTGAGGGCGCTGCGGCGCACGTGCGTGGCGCCGACCCCGTCGTAGCCGATGCGCCCGGACCACTCCCGCCAGGCGTCCAGGGTCTCCCGGAGCAGGGCCCGCCCCTCCCCCAGTCCGATCCGGCGCCCGCCCTCCAGGTAGTCCAGGGCGAACACGGCGGTGTCCCCTTCGGCGAGTTCCACGCGGTACTCCGGCACGCCGTCCCGCGCGAGCACGGGGGCGGGCGAGCCCGACAGCAGCGGCCCCGACGCCTCCCGCAGTCCGCCGTCCACCCGTTCCCACACGGGTTCGGCACGCGCGAAGTCGGGCCTGGCGTCGAGCCGCGAGCGCACGGACGTGCTCCCGGAGCGGCACTCGACGATCCGCAGGAGGAGACCCTCCCGGTACAGGCCCGTCTCGCCCTTCTCCGACCTTCGCACCGCGAGCAGGTCGCGGACGGCCACCTCCGTGTCCGTGCCCCGCCAGAGCGTCTCCAGGACGAGCGTGTCGTCGACGTAGGCGCGTCCGGCCGGGCGCGCCCCCTCGACCTCCAGAGTCCACCCGCCGCCGCGCGGATCCAGGATCCCCGAGACGAGGGCGGGACCGTCGAACCGGGGAACGCACAACCAGTCGATGGTGCCGTCCGGTGTGGTGAGCGCGGCGGTGTGGCAGTCCGAGAGGAAGCCGTGGTCGCCGATGCCCGCGGTGCCCTGTCCCAATCCGCACCTCCGAGTCGTGTCGTGTTCCCGGGAACCCCTCCTGTGCGACTGCCCCGGGGCGCCCCCGGCGAAACGACAGCTCAGAAGCTTGCCGTGGCATGTACATATCGGGCGGCGCTCCCGGGTAGCGGAGGGGCGAAGGGCCGGAAGCGGCCGTGTCGACCCGTGTGGGGGTGGCCGAGGTGGCCGGGAGACCGAACGGCCGGATCGCGGTGGTCAGCGGGGCCAGCGCGGGTGTCGGCAGGGCGACCGCGCGGGAGTTCGCCCGGCGGGGGTACACCGTCGCGCTGCTCGCGCGAGGGCGGACGGGGCTGGAAGCCGCGGCGGAGGAGGCCCGCGCCGAGGGCGTGCCCGCGATGGCGCTGCGGGTGGACGTGAGCGACGCCGAGGCGGTGCGCGGGGCCCTGGCCCGGGTCGAGTCGGAGCTGGGACCGGTGGACGTGTGGGTGAACTGCGTGCTCGCCACGGTCATCTCGCCGTTCATGGAGGTGGAGCCGGAGGAATACCACCGGGTCACCGACGTCTGCTACCACGGCTACGTGCACGGCACCAGGGCCGCACTGGAGCACATGCTGCCCCGGGACCGGGGTGTGATCGTGCAGGTCGGGTCCGCCCTGGCCTACCGCGGCATCCCGCTCCAGGCGGCGTACTGCGGGGCCAAGCACGCGATACGCGGGTTCACCGACTCCGTCCGCGCGGAGCTGATCCACCGCGGATCGGGCATCCGGGTGACGGAGGTGCACCTGCCCGCGGTGAACACACCGCAGTTCACCTGGACGCGCGCGCACCTGGACGGCCACCGCCCGCGCCCCGTGGCCCCCGTGTACCAACCCGAGGTCGCGGCCCGGGCGATCGTCTGGGGTGCCGAGCACCCGCGGCGGCGCCGCTACTGGGTGGGGATCTCGACGGTGGCCACCGTCCTGGGCCAGCGGTTCGCGCCGCGGGTGCTCGACTGGCAGCTGGGGCTCACCGGACGCAGGAGCCAGGTCCGCGACGCCCACCCGCCCGCGCGCGACAACCTGTTCCGTCCCCTGGACGACGAGCACGACTTCGGCGCGCACGGCGAGTTCGACGACGAGTCACGCGAGTCGAGCCTGCTCCAGGAACTGAGCCAGCGGCGGAGCACCGTGGCCCTGGTGGGCGCCGCGGGGTTCGCGGCCGGAGCCGCGGGCTACGCGGTCGCGCGGGGAGCGCGCCGACGGCCCTGATCTGGAACGAAGCCGAAACCGAGGGGGAAGAGCATGGCTGAGCACGATCCCGTCGTCGACGAGGCGTGGGAGGAGTTCCACGCGGTGGTGAACATGACCGGGGAGCAGCTGCGCGAGTGGCTGCTCACGAACGCCTCCGGCGAGGACTCCTTCCGGACCGAACCGGGGCACACGGTGTCCAGGAGGGGCGAGGCGGTCGTGAACCTGCTGAACAAGCGCCGCGGGGACGTGACCGGGTCCGACGTCGAGCTGATGCGCGAGGTGACCGAGTACGTCCGCGGCCAGCTGGCGGACCCGCACCGCGAGGACGCGGAGTGGCGGCACCGGCTGATGTCGGTGGGACACGATCCGCTCAGCCCCGACTCGGTGCGCCCCGACGAGGAGGACCTCACCGGGTAGCGCGCGGCTCAGCGGGGCGGCGGCGCCACGCCGTCCCCGCCGGTCATCGGCGCCCCCGGGCGGTCTCCCCGCCCGGGGGCGCCGGTGTTCACGGCTTCGGCGGGTCCCCCC
>ANAW01000005.1:0-35667 GCA_000340945.1 Nocardiopsis synnemataformans DSM 44143
GTCTCCCCGCCCGGGGGCGCCGGTGTTCACGGCTTCGGCGGTTCCCCCGGGCACCGCGGCCGACTTCCCTGCGGGAAGGCCGCCGAGCGCGGCGGTCCGTCGCGCATGTGCTCGCGGACCCGGGTGATGGTCTCGCCGAGGGCGTGCGGGACCCGGTCGGACCTCAGCTCAGGGGTGAATCCGCCGGATCGTCCGCCTTCCTTCCGAGGAGCCAGGCCGCGGCAGCCGCCAGGACGGCGAACCCGCCCAGGGCCGGGCCCACGGCGTGGAACGCGTCCGTGAACCGCTCACCCGCCAGGCGGCCCCCGGTGAGCGCGGCAAGGAGGGCCCCGACCGCGGCGAGGGCGACCGTCTCCACGGTGATCCGGGTCGCGTTGAACACCCCCGCGGCGACACCCGTCCGCTCGGCGGACACCGTACCCATGGCCATCCCGTCCACGACGCCGTTGGTGAGGCCCGCTCCGGCGCCGATCAGCAGGAACGGCAGGGGGCGCCGCCCCNGAGCAGCCCCGTGGATCCGGCGGCGCACAGCAGCAGGGCGCCGACCACGACCGCCGTGTGCGGCAGGCGCGCGGCCAGCTCCGCGCCCAGGGCGGGCAGCAGCAGTGTGGGCAGCGTGAGCATCAGCAGCCACAGCCCGGCCTGACCGGCGCCCAGCCCGACCACGGCGATCAGGTACGACGGCAGGTACACGAGCAGGGGCACGAGCACCGCCATGAACGCGGCGGCGGCCAGGGCGTGGGCGACGAACCGGCGGTTGGCCAGCAGGGCCAGGTCCACCAGGGGGTCGCGGGCACGGCGTTCGACGAGCACGAAGGCGGTCATCAACGCCGACGCCAGGGCCAGTCCCCCGAGCACCGTCGGCAGACCGCGCGCGGGGCCCTCCACCAGAACGGTGGTCAGGACGAGCAGCGCGCAGGTGAACAGGAAGGCGCCGAGCCGGTCCACGGGCCTGCCCGTGCCGCGCACGGCGGGCAGCAGGGGCACGAGGAACAGGACGAGTCCGGCCACTGCGGCCGGGGAGGCGAACGCGGCCCGCCAGCCGAGGTTCTCGACGAGCAGTCCGGCCACGGCCGGGCCGAAGGCGGTACCGGCGCCCAGCACCGTGCCCAGCAGGCCGAAGGCCCGGGCCCGCGCAGGGCCCTCGAAGGCCGCGGCGATCATCGAGCTTCCCCCGGCGACCGCCGCCGCGGCGCCGACGCCGCCCGCCGCGCGCAGCAGGTTCAGGGCGGTGACGTCCCGGACGAGCAGGCACAGCAGGCCGCTCACGCAGAACAGGGCGAGGCCGAAGGCGTAGACCCGGCGGCGGCCGACCGCGTCGGCGACCGACCCCGCGCACACGAGGAAGGCGGCGAAGCAGGCGTTGTAGGAGTTGACGACCCACTGGGCGGCGGTCAGCGCGCCGCCGAGTTCGGCCTGGACGGCGGGCAGGGCCACCGAGGCGCCGGTGATGGCCAGCGGGAAGGTGAGTGTGGAGAGCAGGACGGCGAGGAGCAGTACCCCGCCGCGGTCGCGTGTGGACAAGAAGGGCTCCGTGGCATCGCAAAGCGGAGGAGCCGGGCAGCACGCGGTGCCGCACCGGCGTGGTCGCTGATGCGGCGGGGGGGGNACGTCATCCGATTCGGGCACGGGCGGGAGCCTAGCCGGTTCCCGGCGGCACGGGCCAGCGGTTTTCCGCGCCGTTGCCGGGCCCGCCCCGGTACCGGTGCCTGCTGGCGATGCGGCTCTCGTCGTTCGCCATAGGGCAGACTTCCGGATTCTTTCCGACCCACCAGGAGGACGTGGAAGAGTACGGCGCTCTCTTCGACAGGCTCCGGGCCTCCGCCCTGGACGGAGGACAGCCCGCACACGGGATCTTGGAACACGTGGCAGCCACGCGCAGGATGCAGGAGGGGATGAACGCGATGTTCGTCGACAACCGTTCGGCGGTCTGGTCCAGGCCCAGCTACTCACAGGGCGAGGCTGCCCGTGTAGAGGTGGTCGACACCCCCGCCTTCTCCGCCGTCCGCGACACCCAGAACCGCGACCTGGGCACCCTCACCTTCGGCCCCGCCGAGTGGCGCGTCTTCCTCAGCACCACGGCGCACGACATCCGCTGAACCCGCCTCAACCCCCGACGCACGGAAAGAGTGGGCGGGCACCGCCACCAGCCCGCCCGCTCAGGCCACGTCCGCGATTCTCACGTCCGGCACTCCGTTGTCCCGGAACCACTCGGCGAACCGTGGCTGTTCCTGCGCGCCTTCGGCGGGATGGAGCGCGACGCCGTGTCCGCCGCCTTCGACGGCTTCCTGGACGTCGGCCGCCTCTACGAGCCCGCCGTTCACGGCCGTCTCTTCGGGCGGCCCAGAGAGCGTGTTCTCCGACGCCGAAGTCGACACGATCCAGGAGGTCCTCAAAGGCTTCCGGGCGACCGCGCTCCCCCGGAGCACGCCGCTGGCTGAGGGTGGGGCGGTACGGGTGCGGATCGCGCCGCGCCCGCACCACTCACAGCCGTTCCAGACTCGAGCGGGTCACACGCCAGACGCCGGGAACGCGTTCGGCGGACCGCGTGCGGATGTTCCGCAGCTTGCCGTGCGGCAGGGCGATCAACACATCGCACCTGACGTTGTCGGGCAGCGGGAACATATGGATCCTAACTCGTTGAGTAGGACATGGAGTCCGACGGCGTTGCAGTGGGACACGTGCTCCCGTTGGCTTCCGCCACAGCAATAAGAGCCAATCGGGTATGCAATCTAGACCGCGTATCTACACTCAGTTGATGAATGCATCTTCCGGAGGGTTCTTCAGGATCTCTGCGTACACCTCCGCAGATTCCTGATCGAACCCCTCGTCAAGATACTTCTGAATCAGCTCTTCCAATGTGTAGTTCTCTGGATCGTCCACGACACTGAACATCACAGGTTCCAATCGTTCTCGAAGACCGCGTCCAGCGCTGATGCTACTGGCCTGAAGTCATCTTCTGCCCACTGACGATACCCTTCGATGCCCGGCTGGGACAGATGGCTGCGGATCTCGCTCCGGAGACGCGGGTCTCCCGTCCGCTGAGCGATCCACTGAGCGTAGGAGCGCGCCCACAGCTCCTGGGGCAGCCTCATGTACCTGCTGTAGCCAGTCACAGGCATACTCCCCAGCTCCCTGATTTGCGGAGAGTCCCTCACCGCAGAGGCCCACTCTCGCATCTCTGGGGTAGACGGCATCGCGGATGCCAGTCCGTGGCGTGACCCGGTTCTTTCTCCGTGCATGGCATTATCGATAACATGACCGATCTCATGTACCAGAGTTTCGCGCATATTGGGAAGAGACGGATCGAACGTGATAGTACGCGTAGCACGATCATAAGAACCCATTCGCCCAGGCCCCAGCTCTCTAGAATCGAAAACGATCGACTCCATTCCATCTGGAAAACTATGCACCTGGCTTACGAGATCGATGGCCCCACGGATCTCCACCAGCACATCTGCTGGCGTGCCATCAGGAATTTCAATCGGAAGCTCAGACCAGTTCTCTAGAACCTCTGGGAGCAATTGTCCATCTGGTCGACTCACGTGATCGTTCTGATCACCGAGGGGCTGCTCGTTTGCGTCCGCATCGGGCCCGCGTGAGGTTTCTGTGTCCTGAGTTGACTGCGCCCCGCCCGTCCTCTCAGAAACCTCGCTTTCACCACTCTGGTGCGCCCTTCCGGAGGAAGCTCCGTCAGCGCCCAGACCAGCATTTCTATTTCTGCTTTCGCGCCCAGAATCCGCAAGGTCGACAACGACCCGCCCTTCGGCAGGCCTGTTTCCGACGACGGTCGAGTTGTTGCCAGGCCGACGATCGCCCTCGTGACCAGAGTAGTTATCTCTATGATTATCGGCGAAATCGTCGCCTGCGCCTGAAAGGTATGTTTCACCCTGTACGTCATCGCGTATGTCGTCACGCTCTTCGGAACGACCTCTGTCCTGAGGCTGCGGGGTGTCACTGCGTTGCGGCGCGGGCGGGCTCTGCGGGGGCCGGTCCCCGCCGCCGTCGGGCACGGGGGTGTTCGGGGAGGAGGGCGGGCGGTACCGGTTGGGGTCCAGCAACGACTCGTTCAGTTCGGTGAGCGGGTTCTCGAAGCGCTCACCGGTGGGACGCTGACCCTCTCCGGCGTTCGGCAGCGGGCTGCTGGGCCAGCCCTCCGTCCCCGGTCCACCCCTCGACGTGGAGCTGACCGAGTCGGAGCCCGAACCCGAACCGTCGGACCCGAAACCGTTCGGACCAGCGGGGGTGTCCATGGAGCTGACCACCCCCGCCCCGGCGACGGTCTTGAGAGCTTTGAGCGGCAGCCCGGCGGACATCAGTGCGACGTTGGCACCGATGGTGGTGTTGGAGTAGCCAACACCGTCGTCGCGTGTGGACCAGGCGGTGTGGCTCTCGATCAGCTCGTCCTTGCTGGCCTCCAGGTTGTCGGTCCACCGGTCCCATCCGGCGCCCCAGCCCTCCTGACCACCCGCGCCCGGCTCCCACAGCCACCCGTGGTCGTCGTGGATACCGACCAGGGCGGCCGCGTCCATGCCCGCGTCGCTCCAGGCCGCCCCGGCGTTGTCCAGGCGCCCCGACAGGTCGAACCTCCACCCGTTGTCGGGGTGCCAGAACCCGAGCTTGGACGTCAGCCCCACCGCCGACCCCCACAGGGCATCGGTGACCACCGTGTCCCACAGCGCCTGGCCGACGGGGTTGCCCCAGTCCGCCAGGGAGGGGTGGAACTCGGTCCCCGCCCACGCGGTGACGTCGTTGAACGTGCTGTTCATGCCCTCGAAGTTGAAAGCCCGCTCCAGGGACACATCGCGCTCACCGGCGTCGGTGGGCAGCCCGTAGACCAGCGCGCCGTCCCCGCCGGCCTGGTCCGGGGACACGTAGGCGGGACCGCCGAACACCGTCGAGATCCGGCTGGCGCACGCGTTCTCGGCCTCGTTGAACGTCGACCAGGCCGTGTTGACCGCGTCCTTGATGCGGACGTTCTCCGCCAGCGCCCACTCGTCGGTCTCGTCGTCCTTGTTCAGCCACCACACCTTCTTGTCGTGGTTGGCGTTCCACAGGCTCTGGGCGTCGATCCGCAGGGTGTTCAGCGAGCCGCGTGCGGTCGTGGCCGCCTCGGCCAGGTCCTCCAGCGCGCTGGCGACGGTGGCCAGGTCGCCCTGAACGCCCTCCCCCCGGGTGAGGACGGGGTCCATCGCGGCGAAGAGCGTCTCGCTCTCCGGCGCGCTGTAGTGGGCCTGGAGTCCGCCCCAGGTGGAGGACATGTCCTCGGCCCCGCCGAAGAGGTCCTCCCCGCCGGTGCGCAGGGTCTCGGCCGCGTAGTTGAGGGACCAGACGTCGGTGAGGGGGTAGGGGATGGCGTCGGGATCGATGAGCGTGAACGGGTTGGGGTCCACGCCGTTCTGGGGCTCGGTGGGTTCGAAACTCACCAGGGAGCCTTCCGTGGGGGCGGGATGCGTGGGGGCGGGATGCGTGGGGGCGGGATGCGTGGGGGTGGGATACGCGGCGTCAGGTCAGAGGTCGAGGTTCTCGCCGGTGCCCGCCTGGCTCTGGGCTTCGGCGGCCATCTCCTCCTGGCCCTGGTCGTAGGCCAGGGTTGCGTCGTTGGCGCCCTGCAGGCACGACAGGGTGCGGGTGAACATGGCGTCGGTCTCGCCGGTGAAGTGCTCGAAGAAGCCCGACAGCGCGGCCTCCACGGGCGGGCTCTTGGCGTTGGTCAACGCCATCTCGATCCCGTCGGCGGTGGAGTCGATGGTGTCGGAGAACCCGCCTCCGTCGAGGCCGAGCTGACCGCCCAGGTCGCTCAGGACCAGCGCGACCCCGTAGACGTCGATGTTCCACTGGCTCATCGGTTCTCCTCTCCGGGAGCGTCAGCGGCGAACCGATGCGCGTGGAACAGGGCTCCGGGATCGGCCGCCGGGGCGTCAGCGGCATGAGCGCGGGCCTCGGCCATGCTCTGCTCGGCGGCGCGGGCCCTGAGCAGCTCCAGCGAGGCGCGCACGCCCTCGACCGCCCTGGCCCTGCGTTCGCGCACAGGCCCGGGGGAGGTCTCGTCCGGCTCCTCGACGACCGCGACCCCGTCCGCGGGTGCCGGGCCCCGGGGGTCGACGACAGCGGCATTCCCGCCCGACCCGTCCGGCTGATCCGACGGCTCCACCAGTTCGAACCTCATCCGGCCGCTGCCCTCCCTCGTCGGTCCCGGCGTCCGCCTGACGGACTCCAGTAGCAGTATGCGCATAGGAGGTGACGTTCCAGGACGGGTCCCGGTTCGCGCGGGAGGCCGCCTCCGCGGTGGTCAGGTGTGGGCTCACCGGACGAGCCGGACGGAACACGCAGACGGGAACGGTGACCGTGACGTGCGTCACTTCTGTTCCGGGAGAGGAGGTCCAGCCCCCTCCCGGACGGGTCAGGCCCTCTTCGCGGGAGACGCGGCCAGGTACTCCGTCTGCCTCCGCATGAGGTCCAGGGCCCGCAGCGGCGCCTCGGCGTCCTCTACCACCGGGTACCAGACCGCCTGGCCGCCACCCTCGCCGACGAGCCTGCCCGGGATCGGCCCCGCCTGGGCACGGCCGGTCCCGATCCGGCACAGGCGGTCCGGCCCGACCGCGAGCCCGATCGGCACCGCGGGCCCCGCCCACACCGGCACGTAGGTGACATCGGCGCGCCCGGGGACGCGGCGCACGCGCAACCCCTCCAGCAGCCCCTCGGCCGCCAGCGCCTCCACCAGGGCCGGGAACGCGTCGAAGGGCACGGCGTCCCCGCCCCCGAACCCGGTCACCACCGACACCCGCTCCAGAAGTCGGCTTCCGCGCCGGGCCAGGTGGAGCTGCCCTGAGAAGGAACGCCCCGCGTCCAACGGCCCCGACAGGTACAGGATCGAGGGCCTGGGCCCGCGCTCCCGGACGAAACCGGCCAGCCGTTCGCGGTCCCAGGCCATGAGCGCGGGCTCGTGCGGACCCCACGCCGACGGCGCGGTCCCGGCCAGGTGCTCGGCGACGAGCTCCGCCGCACGGCCCGGACGCGGCGTGAAGGGGTCGCGGTGGAGCACGGACACGTCCACCACGATCTGCGTTCCGGCGCTCTCGGCGAAGTCCGCCAGGAACCCCGGGACCGGCTCGGCGTCCGGCTGCCCGGCCGCCCACGCCAGCCCGACCGGTTCCCTGTCCGCGCGGAACCCGTGCTCGTCGTCCCAGTGCACGGGCAGGCCGGTGGTGCCGTCGTAGTGGCCACCGTCCTCTCCCCGCACCACCCAGCGCCCCAGCGATCCGGCGGCGAAGGCGCGCACCGCGTAGGTCAGGCGCGCGGTGGGCGGGGTGAGCACCTGGAGCGTCCTCTCCTCGCCGTGGGTGGCCACCGCGTCGCTGAGCCAGGACGAGAACGGCACCACCGCCCGGTCCTGGGCGACCAGGAGCGCCCTGGTCGCGGTGCGCTCGACCGCCGGGTGCTCCGACTCCTCCCACAGGCCGAAGTCGGCCCGTCCCGAGGTCCACACCGCCCCGCCGAGCCGCAGCGCGAGCCCGTCGGCGAACCGGTGCGCCGCCTCCCGCCCCCGTTCGCCGGGGCGGGCGCGCGTCTCCACCCACCAGAACGTCTCCGGCAGACCCGCCACGGCCTCCGGCCCCAGCAGGCGCACGACCGCGTCCGGACGCTCCACCGGCCGCGCGGGTTCGAGGGTGGCCAGCAGGCGGGCGTCCCCGTCGCGGACCTGCATGACGTGGGTGTCGCCGTGCCAGTGCAGCCGCAGCTCGGGGTCCACGCCTTGTAAGGCGTGGACGATCGCGTGCTCATCGGGCTCTCCGGCGACCAGGGCCACCACGTCGTAGCTCAAGGGCTCTCCCAGCCGGAGGGTGAAGGTGGGGGTAACCGATGCCGCTCGGTCCGACCGCGGAGCAGATCACCGTTCGTGGGCGAGCATAGTTAGTGGGCTGGCCTCACTTGTTGCTGGTGTGGCATGCGGGGTTTCCTCGCCGATGATCTTGCTCCTGGCGTCACTGTGGACGGCCCACCTTGCTTCTAGGAGCAAGATCATCCCCGTCAGACGCGCGAACTCCTGTGGTCACCGCGCGTTTCGGCGGACTCGACTGTTTCGGCGATCCTCCGTCTGCCCGCACGCCGCCTCTCACACCTGACCTGGAATTTCAGGACGCCCTCCGGGCGAACGACACGGTGTCGTCTGTCGGGCAGTCGCTCGGACGGGATCTTCCCCTCGCCGAAAAGGCGCACGACGGACAGCCTGTTTACAACTGTCCCAGCCCTGAACGGGTCACACGCCAGACTCCGGGAACGCGTTCAACGGCCCGCGTGCAGATGTCCCCCAGGTTGTCGTGCAAGAGGGAGATGAGTTCGTTCCGCCTGACGTTGTTGGGCAGCAGGAACATGTGGATCCGGGCGGCTTTGTAGGCCTCCAGCTCCGCCGGACGCTGAAGGATGTGCTCGTCCCTGCTCACGGCGGCCCAGTCGCGGGTGGCGAGTTTACCGAGCCAGTCCTCGTCGCGGGCGCCCCGGGCAGCGTCCCAGCTCCCGTACAGGTCGGGCGGCGTGTGAACGGTGTAGCCGAGGTCGACCAGACAGCGGCGGGGGGGNTCAGGCGGCCTGGCCCAGAGCGAGGCGTGCGGCGGTCCGGACGGTATCGAGGTCGATTCCGAACTCATCGGCGACCACCTCGGGGGCCTCGTCCGCCTGGAGCATGCCCGCCACGTCGGCCACTCGGACTCCCGAATCCTCGAAGTAGGGCTGACCGAAGAACCGGTGCGGATCGATTACGACCCGATAGGTCCCTGAGGTCATCAGCCGGAGTTGCTCCGGGTACTTGTCGTCGACCCATGTGATGTATTTCAGGTAGTCCTGGACGATCTCGCGCAGGACGCCCTGTCCCGTACGGCCTTCGATGATGCCCTCGCCACCGGTGGTACGGGAGAAGTCCCACAGGACGTCCACACCGTCGGTGGCCAGTTCCCGAGCCACCAGGGCGTACGGACCGAACTCCTCCCGCAGGCGCTGGAGCGCGGGCCGGATGCGTTGCGGACGCACCCCGGCATCATGCAGCGCACGGAGTACGTGCGCCTCGGCGAGGGCGATGAACGGCATCGTCGCGGTGAGCTGGCTGGGAGAGTTCGGCAGCGCGTGTACCAGAGGCGGAGCATCACCGTGGCCATGTGCCCAACCGCTGAGGGTCGTGCGCTTGGTCCCCAGGTAGCGGGCGGCGTCGGAGACGTTGAGCACGCCCATCGTGAACCTGATGTCGTCCATACCGCCCACCTTTCCTTTTGCGCCCATCATGCCCCAACACCGAACCGAGGCGGCGTTCCCGCTCCGGGTACCGCCAGCGCTGCGCCAGGGGACACCGTAACAATCCCGTCCGTTCCTCACCGGGAGTACCGACAAAAATGTGTCTCACGAAGGAGTCGGCAGTGAAGGGGGCGGGCGGGGACCGCCACGGCCCCGCCCGCCCGGATCAGGCGTCCTGGTGCTTCTCGACCCAGGACGTGAGGGGTTGCCCCTGGATGGCCGCCGCCATCAGCTCGGGGAACACGTCGGGGGTACAGGCGAACGCGGGCACCCCCATCTCGGCGAGCGCGGACGCGTTCTGTCGATCGTAGAACGGCGCGCCCTCGTCCGACAGCGCCAGCAGCACCACCACCTGGACCCCGGCCGCCTGCATCGCGGCCACCCTCCTCAGCATCTCCGCTCGGACACCGCCCTCGTACAGGTCGCTGATCAGCACGAAGACCGAGTCGTTGGGCTTGGTGATGAGCCCCTGGCAGTAGGCGATGGCCTTGTTGATGTGCGTGCCGCCGCCCAACTGCGTGCCGAACAGCACCTCGACCGGGTCGGTCAGCTGCTCGGTCAGGTCCACCACCGCGGTGTCGAACACGACCAGCGACGTGCGCAGGGTCTTCATCGAGGCCAGCACCGCGCCGAACACGCTCGCGTAGACCACCGAGGAGGCCATCGACCCGCTCTGGTCGATCGCCAGCACCACGTCCTTCTGCACGCCCCGGCTGCGGCGACCGTACCCCACCAGCGTCTGCGGCACGATCGTGTTGTACTCGGGCAGGTAGTGGGCCAGGTTGCGGCGGATGGTCGCGTTCCAGTCGATGTCGGCCACCCGGCGCGGCCGGTGCGTGCGGGCCGACCGGTCGATCGCCCCCTGCACCAGGGACCGCGTCTTCTGCGCCACCCGGCGCTCCAGGTCGTCCACCACGCGGCGCACCACCGCGCGGGCGGACTCGCGGGCCTCGTCGGGCATCACCCGGTTGAGGGACAGCAGGGTCCCCACCAGGTGCACGTCCGGCTCGACGGCCTCCATCATCTCCGGCTCCAGGAGGAGCTGGTGCAGCCCCAGCCGGTCCATGGCGTCCTTCTGCATCACCTGCACCACGGAGGACGGGAAGTACTCGCGGATGTCGCCCAGCCAGCGCGCCACGCGCGGCGCCGAGCCGCCGAGTCCGGCGGAGCGCTGGGCGCTGCTCCTGCCGGGGCCGACGCTGTCGTAGAGCGCCTCCAGGGCGCCGTCCATCCCCTGGTCGGCGGCGCTGAGGCCGGAGGCGCCGACCCCGCCGGAGCACTGCGCCTCCCGGCCCAGCACGAGCCTCCAGCGGCGCTCACGCTCGTCCACGGCGTTCATGTGCGCACCTTTCCGTCGGTGAGGATGGCCAGCGCGGTGGCCAGGGCCGGGGCCGCGCGTCCGGTGTCCACGTCCACGCGGGCCGGGGCGGCCCGGTCGGCGGCGGGCGCCGTCCCGAGCCGCAGGGCGGCCGCGCCGATCTCCTGGCGCTCGGGGCCCTCGAAGGCCCCGAAGGTGCGCCGCAGCAGCGGCAGCACCGCGGTGAAACGCTCCTCGGGCAGGGAGAGCAGCCAGGCGTCGATCAGCCCGAGCAGCCGGTCGTCGTGCACCAGGATCAGCCCGCTGCCCTGGAGGAACCCCTCCAACCAGGCGGCGGCCGAGGCGGGTTCGGCGCCCGGGGACATCGCCAGGCCGAGGCGGCGGCGCAGCTCGTCGGCGTCCACGAGCCCGGAGTCGGACAGGATCCGGTTGACCCGACCCGCGATGCGGCCGGGCAGGGTGTCGCGCACGGCCAGGGCCGCCAGGGCCGCCGTCCACGCCTGGGCGCCCTCCCCGCCGAGGAGGGTGGCGGCGCCCTGGGTGGCGTCGATGCGCCGGACGAACTGCGCCGCCGCGTCGTCGTCCAGTCCGTGCACGGCCGGTGCCAGCCCGACGCACACGCGCCGCAGGATCTGCTCGGCGACCGTGCTCAGGCGGACGCTGTCGGTGCCGCGCACGTCCCCGTAGCGGGCGGAGCGGGCCAGCGGCGGCAGCGCCTCCATCAGGTGGGTGACGTCGCTGTCGGTGGCCGCGCGGTCGGTGAGCAGGGACAGCACGCGGGGCAGGGCCTCGCCCAGGTCCGCGAACAGGCACTGCTCGGTGAGGGAGGTCAGCGCGGGCAGGACCGCGTCCTCGGCGAGGTCGGCCACCCGGGCCGTGGCCGCCGAGGTCACGGTGGTGCCCCACCGGCTGGCCTCGATCAGCGCCACGTCCATGTCGGGGTCCCAGCGCAGCCGCCACGACTCACGGAAGGTGCCCTTCTGCCCGCCGTCGGGGGTGCGAGGAACGCCCCACTCGACGCCGAGCAGCCGCAGCCGGTGCAGCAGCACGCTGCGTTCGCGCTGGCTGTCCTTGCGCAGGTCCAGGTCGAGGTCGCTGTCGAAGGGCTCGGCCTTGAGCCGCAGGCGCTTGCGGAACGCGATGAGGTCGCGCTGGAGCGGGACCATGGGCGTGGACGGGGGCACCGAGCCCATCCGCTCGCCGACTGCCATCCGGCGGTGGACGAGGGCCGCCCGGGTGGGCTCGCCCTCGCACAGGACGGCGGTGAGCGCCTCGGCCACCTCGTCGAGCCCGGCGAGCGGTCGCCCGCGCAGCACGGCCAGGCTCTCGGCCAGCCGCACGCCCTCGATAACGTGGGACGAGGAGACCGCGAGCCCTTCATCGCGGAGCATGCGGGCGGCGTCGGTCAGCCACCGGTGCACCGGAAGGTCGGGCGCGGTGAACAGGTGGTGGTACCAGCCCGGGGCGGCGACCCCGGCGCCGTAGCCGCTGGAGGCGGCCAGGCGCCCGTGGGTCCAGGGCACCCAGGTGGCGGTGACCTTCACCTTGGGCAGGCCCTTGAGCAGGGCGGTGTCGTCCTTGACCGGGTAGTCGGCCAGGTCGCGCAGGGCGGGGGCGTGCCAGGCGCCGCAGACCACGGCGATCCGCTCGTGGCCCTCCTTGAGGGTGGCGCGCAGGGTCTGGCGCATGTACGCCTCCCGGCGCGCGTCGCGCTCCGTCTCGGGCCCGGACTCGGCGCGGACGGCGGCCATGGCGTCGGCGATCGCCGGGAACGGGGAGGGCTCCCCGTCCCGGCGCTGCTCGACGACGTCGTCCCACCAGCGCTCGGCGTCGTCGTAGCCCGCGGCCTCGGCGAGCACCCCGAGGGGGTCCAGCCGGATCCGCTCCGGCTCGCCGACCTCGCCGCCGTCCGTTCCGTCAGCGGCCTCCGGCGCCTCGGTCCCGTCAGTCCCGTCAGTCCCGTCAGTCCCTTCTGCCGCACCAGCCGCACCGGCTCCGGCTGCCTCGGTGTCTCCAGGGGCCTCCTCGGCCCCCGGGCCCCCGGAGCCCTCCTCGGCTCGGGCGCTCTCCTCCTCGGCCCGGCGCCGCTCCTCGGCCTCGGCGACGCGCTCGGCCAGGGTGTGCGCGGCGGGCAGGTCGCAGAAGCGCACCCGCACGCCGTTCTCCACCGCGTAGCGCAGCGCCTCCCACTCCGGGGAGAAGCTGGCGAAGGGCCAGAACGCCCAGCCCTCGCCAGCCCTCGGCTCGTCCCCCTTCGGGGTGTCGGCGAGGTAGGCCAGCAGCGCCACCGGCGGCTCCAGCTCGCCCACCAGCTCGGTGAGGGCGTCCGCCTCCGGCGGCCCCTCGATCAGCACGGCGTCGGGCTTGATCTCCTCCAGCGCCGCCCGGACGGCCCGGGCCGACCCCGGGCCGTGGTGCCGCACGCCGAGGACGTGCAGCCCGCTCGTGTCCAGTCGGGGTCGACCCATCAGGCGCCCACCTCGCGGCAGGCGCGGTAGAACTCGCTCCAGTCCTCGCGCCCGCGCGCGACGGTCTCCAGGTACTCGCGCCACACCACGCCGTCGGACACCCGGTCCTGGACGACGGCGCCCTGGATGCCCGCGGCCACGTCGGCCGGGCGCAGCTGCCCGTCGCCGAAGTGCGCGGCCAGCGCGATGCCGTTGGTGATCACCGAGATCGCCTCGGCGGTGCTCAGCGTGCCGCTGGGCGACTTGACCTTGGTGCCGTTGTCCTCGGTCACCCCCGAGCGCAGCTCGCGGAAGACGGTGACCACCCGACGGATCTCGGTGAGGCTGGTGGGCACCTCGGGCAGGTCCAGGGCCCGGCCGAGCTGCTCCACCCGCTGGGTGACGATGCGGACCTCGTCCTCGGCGCTGTCGGGGACGGGCAGCACCACGGTGTTGAACCGGCGGCGCAGCGCGCTGGACAGGTCGTTGACGCCGCGGTCGCGGTCGTTGGCGGTGGCGATGATGTTGAAGCCGCGCTGGGCCTGCACCTCGACGCCCAGCTCGGCCACCGGCAGGGCCTTCTCCGACAGCACGGTGATGAGGCCGTCCTGCACGTCGGAGGGCATGCGGGTGAGCTCCTCGATGCGGCCGATGGAGCCGCGCGACATGGCGGTCATGACGGGGCTGGGCACGAGGGCCGCCTCGGAGGGACCCTCGGCGAGCAGCCGGGCGTAGTTCCAGCCGTAGCGCACGGCCTCCTCGGAGGTTCCGGCGGTGCCCTGGACGAGCAGCGTGGAGTCGCCGGAGATCGCGGCGGCCAGGTGTTCGGACAGCCAGGTCTTGGCGGTGCCGGGGACGCCGATGAGCAGCAGGGCGCGGTCGGTGGCCAGGGTGGCCACGGCGACCTCGACGACGCGGCGGGAGCCGATGTACTTGGCGCTGATCTCGGTGCCGTCGGACAGGGTGGTGCCCAGCAGGTACTGGGTGACCGCCCACGGGGAGAGCTTCCAGCCCGGGGGCCGCTGCCGGTCGTCGGCCTTGGCCAGCGCCTCCAGCTCGGCGGAGTAGGTCTGCTCCGCGTGCGGGCGCATGGCCTGGGCGGCGTCGGTGCGGATGGAGGGGGTGGAGGTGGTCAACTGAGCTCCCTGTGCATGTCGAGTCGGAACCGGAGGGTGTCCCGGAGCCGGAGGTAGGCGTCGCCGGAGGCGTCGTGGTACGGGGGGTCCTGGTGCAGGTCGGTGATGTGCTCGGGGGGCATGTGCACGGCCGCGGCCTCGCAGAGCAGCCGGTAGCCGTGGTAGTCGTTCTTGCGGTCCTTGGCGTGCAGGCGCGCGACGACCCGCGCGCTCAGCTCGGGGGTCCAGGGGCCGGGCGTGTCGCGGAGCTGGTCGCCCCAGCGGTTGAGGGAGGACTTGTCGGTCAGGACGCCGCTGGCGTACGCGCAGCGCTCCTCGACCGGCAGCAGTGCCAGCAGCCTGCTCGTCTGGAACCCCGGTCCCGTGCCCCGCGAACCGAGGAACTCCAGGACGGCCCTGGCCCACTCGACGTTCCGCTGGACGATGACGGCGTTGACGAGGGCGCCCAGCAGCCGGGCGTTCTGCACGGCCTCCCGGTTCGCCGCCTCGAAGATCCCGACGGGGCCGGTGCCCAGCAGCCCGGGCCACACGTCCAGCGGGGCGTGGGTGAGCAGCGCCCACAGCCGCTCGGCTCGCTCGTGCACGTTCTCGTCGTGCTTGGAGGGCGCGGCCAGGGCCAGATCGCGGTGGACGGCGGCGTCGCGCGTGCGGACGGGGTCCACCCACAGGGCGCCGTCCTCCCTGAGCGAGGCGTGCGCGCGGACGTGGCCGCGCAACCGCTCGGCGTGCGCACTGCCGGGCAGCCGGGTGAGCAGGGACAGCGCGAGTCCGCGCACGTTGGCGCTGCGGTCGTCCAGCGCCCGGTCGAGGAACTCCCCGTCCGCCGGACCGAGCCCGGTGGCGAAGGTCTCCAGCAGGCGGCGGCGCAGGTCGGCCTTGGCCAGGCCCGACCAGACGGCGCCGAGCAGTTCGCGGGCGCGGTCGGGGTCGGTGGCGCGCAGCGCGGCGAGCGCGCGGCGGCGCTCGCCCGGGGTGCCGCAGCCCCAGTCGCGTTCGCTGAACCGGTCGGCGTGGACCGACTCGGCCAGCATGTAGGACCAGGCGGGGTTGAGCCCGGCCAGCCAGTGTCCGCGGGTGCCGACGGCGGCCGCGAGCGCGGGGCGCAGCTGGCTGTCGCGCGCCCCCTGGTCGAGGAGGGCGGGAACGCTGGAGTGCGCGACGCGCCGTCCCGAGGCGGCCACCAGCTCCAGCCACTCCGGGAGGAGTTCGGTCCGTCCCGTGAGGAGGTCCTCCAGCCGGGTGGTGGCGGCCTGTCCGGGCTCGGGGCGCTCGTCCTCCGCGCCGGGCTCGACCGGCGCGATGCCGGTGGCGGGGGTGTACCCGGCGGCGCGGCGGACGGCGATCAGGGCCGCCCGGTCCAGGAGGGCGACGGAGTCCTCGTCCTCGGGGGTGGGGGGCAGGTCGGGGGTGTCGGGGACGGAGCGCTTGGAGGTGCCGACCAGGGCCGTGGAGACCAGGCGGTCCCAGGAGTCCACGGCGGCCAGGGGGTCGGGGGTCACAGGGAGACCGCCTTTCCGTTCCGGTCCCACACGGTGATGGGGGTGAGTCCCGTCCCGGGCGACCACTCGGCGGCGACGGTGGAGGGGTGGCCGCCGGTGACCGCGAGGAGGCGCCAGGGCTCGGGGGAGGCCAGGGGCAGTGCGTGGCCCTCGGCGTCGGTGAGGTACCACCGCTCGTCGTGGGCGGGGGCGGCGCGGTCGAGCACGACCGGCCAGGTGTCGCGCCAGGGGTCCTCGGCGAGGGAGGCGGCGAAGGCGTCGAGGGCCTGCGTGACCGTGCCGCCCTCGGGCGGGGCCGCCTCGCTGGCGGTGCCCTCGCCGACGGGGGCGACGCGGTTGCCGTCGGGGTAGAAGGCGAACTCGGCCTCCACGTCGGTGCCGACCCGGAAGGGGGTGGTGGGCGCCTGGCCGGGGCGGGCGAAGGCCAGGTACAGGGCCACGCGCCCGGTCGCGGTGCCGCGCAGCCACAGGCGGCGCACGCGCATGTCCGCTTCCAGGGTCGGGGCGTCGCGCCAGCCCAGGACCCGCCAGGCGTCGCGGACGCGCTCACCGCCCGCGAGGACGTCCTCTGCCCTGACGGTGATGCCCACCCGGGAGCGGACGGCGCCGCGCACGCGCTCGTCGAGGGCGTCGCCCGCGCGGTAGCCGTTGACCAGCAGGTGGAGGAGGCTGAGCCGTTCGAGCATGCGCTCGGGCCAGCTGTCCCCGCGCGCCGCCGAGGGCAGCTGGGAGACGAGGGAGGCCGCGCCGCCCGCCTTGGCGTCCACGAGGCGCTTGGCCATGCGGTCCCAGTGGTCGTAGCCGTGCTTGGGCAGCTCCGCCAGTCCGGCGTCGACCTGGTCGCGCAGCCAGAGGCCGAGTTCGTCGACCCCGGCCCCGACCGCCTCCTCTCTCTTGCGCAGGGTCGCGGCCGCCCTCTTGGGGTCGGCGGGCGCCGCCGGAGCGTCCGCCTTCGCCTGGCGGGCGGTGCGTCCGGAGAGCCACTTGTCCACCCACTCGGGCCGCTCCTCCCGGTCGGCCACGCTTTCCTGGGTCCACAGGGCCAGCAGGCCCAGGACGTGCTTGCAGGGAATCTTGCGGCTGGGGCAGCTGCACTTGTAGGCGGTCCCGCCCGTGCCGTCCAGGTGGACGGCGGCCAGGTAGGGCTTGGAACCGCTGCCCTTGCACTCGCCCCAGACGGCGGAGGTGCCGCCGGAGGGGGCGGCGACCGCTCCGCGCTCGGGCCAGGACGACTCCTTGGCCACCTTGAGGGCGGCCTTACGGGAGGAGGCGTCCGGAGCCAGAGCCCATACGTCGTCGGTACTCCATCGATCGCTCACACAGAGAACACTACGGACTCCCTATGACAAAAAGCGGCCTTTTCGAACCTGCTTGCGAACGCTCGTTGAACTGTCGCATCCCCGTGACAGACTCCGGACGCGGAGCGGCCCCCCACGGCGCGGAGCCCCGGGTTCCGGCACGCATGCGCCCCAGAAAAAGCGCGCCTTAATACCATTTACCACTAATACGTGAGCGCCTTTTTCCCGCCGTGTTGAAAAAAGAACTCCGCCCCTTCTACAATGAGCGATCCCGCTTCTCCCCTCCGTCACCGCACCGGCACACCATCTCCCCGAAGAGAGGGAAGCGGCTCGATGACGACCACCCGGCTGTACGGCACCACACCCGATACCGGACGCGACGGCCTCTGGGCCGCGCTGCGCGAACGCCACGGCCCCGTGGCCCCGGTCGAACTGGAGACCGGCGTCCGGGCCTGGCTGCTGCTGGGCTACCACGAGAACCTCGCCGTGTTACAGAACCAGCACCTCTTCTCGCGCGACACCCGCCGCTGGCGCGAGGTGGCCGAGGGGCGCGTCGACCTCGCCTGCGGTCGGCCCGCGCTGTCCTGGCGCCCCAACGCCCTGTACGCCGACGGGGCCGAGCACACCCGGCTGCGCTCGGCCATCACGGACAGCCTGGCCCGGGTGGACATGAACGCCACCGCCCGCACGATCCAGCGGATCGCCGACGAGCTCGTCGACTCCTTCGTCGCCGACGGCAGGGCCGACCTCATCGCGGAGTACGCCAGCCCCCTGCCCGTGCTCGTGGTCAACAGCCTGTACGGGCTCTCCGACAGCTACGGGTACATGCTCGGCGACCTCACGGCCATCGTCTTCGGCGAGAACGCCGAGCGCGCCGAGGACGCCGTCGGCCGCATCCACCAGTACTTCTCCGAACTGGTGGCCCGCAAGCGCAGGATCCCCGGCCCGGACCTGGTGTCGTGGATGCTGGAGCACCCGGCGGAGTTGAGTGACCACGAGGTCGCGCACCAGGCCGCGCTCATCAACAATTCGAGCCACCAGACCACCACACACCTCATCGGCAACACGATGCGCACGCTGTTCACCGACGAGGTGGTCCGCACCGCCTACACGGACGCGCAGATGACCGTCCACGAACTGCTCGACCACGTGATGTGGACCGACACGCCCTTCCAGATCCTGCCCGCGAGGATCGCCCTCCAGGACATGCGCATCGGCGGCGCCGACATCCGCGCGGGCGACGCCCTGCTGATCGGCTTCGACGCCGCCCACCGCGATCCGGCCGTCCGGTGCGACCAGGCGGGGGGCGGCCGGGCCCACCTGATGTTCGGCGCCGGGCCGCACGCCTGTCCGGCCCGCGAGCTGGCCCGGCTGACCGCCACGATCGCGGTCACCACGCTCCAGGAACGCCTGGGCGGGCTCCGGCTCGCCGTGGAACCGGAGGACCTGCGCTGGGTCCCGTCTCCGTTCCTGCGCGGGCTCCGCGAACTCCCGGTGGCCTTCACCCCGGGCGAACCCGTCGCCGTCGGCCCCCGCGAGGGCGCCGGGAGGGGCGGGCCCGGAGGGGACGGGCAACCGGAGGCCGGGACACGGGCGGGAGACCCGGACCACGACGGCGAGGGCCACGAGGACGACCTCCTCAGCCGCCTGCTCGCCTGGTGGCGCGGGCGGAGTTGACCCTTCCCCGGCGTCAGAGCCTAGTGTCGGCGGCGCGGGCGGGAGCACCACGCCCCGCGGCGGACACGGGTCGCGGCGGGGAGCGGGCACGGGTCGCCTCCGGGAGCGGCCCCGCAGGAACACGGGGGCGTCCCCGCCGCCGAGGAGCAGAGGGGACGGGCGTCTCACGTGGAGTGGACCATCCAGCAGGTCGCGGCCAGCGCCGGTGTCACCAGCAGGACCCTGCGTCACTACGACGACATCGGGCTCCTGCCTCCCTCCAGGGTGGGCGGCAACGGCTACCGGTACTACGACGCGACCGCGGTGGTCCGCCTCCAACGCGTCCTCCTGCTGCGGGACCTCGGTCTGGGCCTGCCCGTCATCGCGGACGTGCTGGACCGCCAGCGGGACGAGGAGGCGGCCCTGCGCGACCACGTCGGGCTCCTGGAAGCCGAGCGCGACCGCCTGGACCAGCGGATCAGGTCCGTGCGGCGCACCCTCGACGCGCGGCGCTCCGGCAGGGACGGCTCCCTGGAGATGATGCTGGAGGGGTTCAACGACCCCTACCGGGACGAGGTCGTCTCCCGCTGGGGGGAACGCGTCTTCCAGGAGAGCAACGCCTGGTGGCACGGCAAGAGCCTGCGCCAGCAGAGGGAGTGGAAGCAGGACACCGACCGGTTGGTCGCCGCGTGGGTCGCGGCCTGGGAGGACGGCGCGTCCCCGGTGTCGGACCGCGCGCGGGAGCTGGCCGCCCGGCACGTGGAGTGGCTCCGCGGGATCCCGGGGACGCCGGTGGCGGAGGGGGACCGCGAGCGCTCCGTCGAGCTCGTGCGCGACCTGGGCCGCGTCTACGTGGAGGACCCGAACTACAGGGGTCTCTACGGGAGCGAGGAGGGAGCCGTGTTCGTCCGCGACTCCCTCCGTGAGTACGCCCGGACCATGTGAGGGCGCCGTTGGGGGCGCCGGCCCCTCGGCCGACGCCCGTCCACCGGGTACCCCGGCGCGAGTCGACTGGCCGGAAACGTCGCTGGTGTGCTGCAAGGGTTCCGACCTGCGATGATCTTGTACTTATAGCGAGGTTGGACGGTCGAGACTCGCTATAAGTACAAGATCACGGCGGAGGGGCGCGAACCCGGCGAACCCTTGCGGCCAGCTCGCTACCCGGCTCCCATCGCGCGGATCGGCCCGGCCAGCTCCCGTTCGAAGAAGCCGAAGAACCCCTCCGGGTCGGGTCCGGCGTTGATCAGGCACAGGTGGTCGAACCCCGCGGAGGCGAACTCCCGCACCACCTCCAGGTGCCGGTCCGGGTCCGGCCCGTACGCGAAGACGTCGCGCATCGCGTCCCTGCCGATCAGGGCGGTGGCCGCCTCGAAGTTCACCGGGTTGGGCAGTTCGGCCTGCACCTTCCACCCCGTGAGGGCGAAGCGGAACAGCTCGCGCGCCGACTCCAGGGCGTCGCCCTCGTTGGTCGCCCACGCCAGCGGCACCTCGGCGTAGCGGGGACCGGAGCCGCCGTTGTCCCCGTAGACCCGGTTGAGCGCCTTGCTCGGCTCGGTGCAGAACATGCCGTCGCCCATCTCGGCGGCCAGCAGGGCGGCCTCCTCGCCGCCCGCGGCCACGACGATCGGCGGCGTCTCCTCCGGCAGGTCGAAGACCCGGGCGTCCTCCAGGGTCAGGTACCTGCCGTCGTAGGAGTGGTAGCCGCCCGACCACAGCAGGCGGATGATCTGGATCGCCTCGCGCAGCATCTCGTGGCGCCGGGTGGCGTTGGGCCACCCCTGGCCCACCACGTGCTCGTTGAGGCGCTCCCCCGCCCCCAGCCCGAGCGTGAAGCGCCCCTCGGACAGGATGGCCGTGGTGGCCGCCGCCTGCGCGACGATCGCCGGGTGCACCCGCAGGATCGGGCAGGTGACACCGGTGGCCAGCTCGACGCTGTCGGTGCGTTCGGCGATGGCGGCGAGCATCGACCACACGAACCCGGAGTGGCCGTGGCTGTACAGCCACGGGTGGAAGTGGTCGCTGATCTCCACGAAGTCGAACCCGGCCTGTTCGGCGCGGACCGCCTGCTCCACGATCTCGCGGGGCCCGAAACCCTCGGCGAAGAGCTTGTAACCCACCTTCATCGCGCCTGTTCCCCCTTCACTCTGCTTTCGCTCCGTACCAGTCGCTCCCCGCCCGTGCGGGCACGGTCATGCGGGCACCGACGCCGTCGGCCGGTCCCAGAACCGGTGCTCCCCCAGCAGCCTTGTGAACGCGGCGACGCCCTCCTCCCCCGCGTCCGGCGAGGCGACCACGCCCAGTTCCACCCGCAGAGCGTCCACGGGCCCGGTCACCTCCTCCGGCAGCGGCGGGGCGAGCAGTTCCGTCCCCGCACCGACCGCGGCCACCGGCTTGTGGTGCTTGTACGCCTCCAGCACGAAGTGCCGCGCGAGCCCGTCGCCCGCCAGCGTCCGCGCGGCGTCGGGGCCGCCGGTCACCACGACCGCGTCGTAGAGCACGGAGGAGACGGTCGGGTAGGCGCGGTCGACGGTGACGACGCCGCCCTGTGAGGTGCGTACCGCGCCGTCGGTGGCCGCGAGGAGCTCGACCACGGCCCCGCCCCCGATCAGGGGCTCCCGGAACGCGTCGACGGCGGCCTCGTCCACCCCGTCCGCGACCAGGACGGCCACCTTGCGGCCGACGACGGAACCGAACGCGGTGGTGAGCTGGCTCAGAGCGGGCGAGGAGCGGCCGTGGTTCGGCGTGGCCTCCCGCTCCGGCGGCTCGACGCCGATCCCCTCCGCGACCTGGACGGACAGCCCGTGGTCCACGTGGTTGAGGTTGGTCACCACCCGCTGGCGCACCTCCAGTTCCTCGCACTTGCCCAGCTCGAAGCGGAAGGCCTCCACCACGTGCTCGCGCTCCCAATCGGCGAGGCTGTTGTAGAAGAGCGTGGCCTGCGAGTAGTGGTCGGCGAAGCTCTCGCTGCGGACCCGAATCTTGTCGCCCTCGACCTTCTCCGTGTAGTGGCGGTAGACGCCCTCCCCGTGCGCCAGGGCCGGGCAGCCGCCGCCCAGGCTGTTGGGGTGGTAGGAGGTCCCGCCCCGGTGCACGCGGTGCTGGGCGAAGCCGTCCCGCTGGTTGTTGCTCACCGGCGCCAGCGGCCGGTTGACCGGGATCTGCTGGAAGTTGGAGCCGCCGAGGCGCAGCAGCTGCGTGTCCAGGTAGGAGAAGTTGCGTGCCTGGAGCAGCGGGTCGTTGGTGAAGTCGATGCCCGGGACCACGTTGGCGGTGTGGAAGGCGACCTGCTCCGTCTCCGCGAAGAAGTTGTCGGGGTTCCGGTTCAGGGTCAGCCTTCCGATCGGACGGACCGGAACCTGCTCCTCGGGGATGATCTTGGTGGCGTCCAGCAGGTCGAAGTCGAAGGCGTGCTCGTCCTCCTCCGACACCAGCTGCACGCCCAGCTCCCACTCGGGGTACTGGCCGCGCTCGATGGCCTCCCACAGGTCGCGCCGGTTGAAGTCGGGGTCCTTGCCCTGGACGCGCTGCGCCTCGTCCCAGACCAGCGAGTGCGTGCCGAGCAGGGGCTTCCAGTGGAACTTGACGAAGGTGCCCCGGCCCTCGGCGTTGACGAACCGGAAGGTGTGGACGCCGAAGCCCTGCATCGTCCGGTAGCTGCGCGGGATCGCCCGGTCCGACATCAGCCACATCATCATGTGCGTGGTCTCGGGCTGGAGGCCCACGAAGTCCCAGAGGGTGTCGTGCGCGGACTGCGCCTGGGGGATCTCGTTGTGGGGTTCGGGCTTGACCGCGTGGACGAAGTCGGGGAACTTGACGCCGTCCTGGATGAAGAAGACCGGCATGTTGTTGCCGACGAGGTCGTAGTTGCCCTCCTCGGTGTAGAACTTCACCGCGAACCCGCGCACGTCGCGCACCGTGTCGGCGGATCCGCGCGACCCGGCGACCGTGGAGAAGCGGACGAAGACCGGCGTGGTGACGTCGGGGCCGCTCAGGAAGTGGGCCGCGGTCAGCTCGGAGAGCCCCTCGTAGGGACGGAAGTGGCCGTAGGCGCCCGCGCCGCGCGCGTGCACCACCCGCTCGGGGATCCGCTCGTGGTCGAAGTGGGTGATCTTCTCCCGGGCGTGGAAGTCCTCCAGCAGTGTGGGGCCGCGAGCCCCGGCCCGGAGCGAGTTGTCGGTGTCGCCCACCCGGACGCCGGTCTCGGTGGTCAGGGGCTGCTCCGAGTCGGTCCTGACCCCGTCGAGCTGGCGGTCCTTGCCGTCGCGCCCGTCGCTTCCGCCACGTCCTTCAGTGCTCACAGCAGGCCTCCGTCGATCCGCGGTTACCACGTGCCGGGGTCTCCCCCGGTTCCACCTGACCGACGCCGGTTCGGGGCAAACGTCGTTGACCGCCTTTTGGAGCGGCGTTCACCGCTGTGCCGTCCGGGCCGGTGGGCGGACGGCGCCCGGCCCGAGTCAGCGGGGGCGAACGGGGTAGGGGCGGGCACGCGCAGGACCGCCCGGGCGCGCCCGGGCGCACAGTGCGGGGCGCGCCGGGCAGGGTCCGGGCCGGGTCCCGCGAGACCGAAACGACAGGGGGAGACGACCATGTCCGAGACTTCGCCTCCGGCGCAGAGCCAGCCCTACCCCGGCCGGACGGAGCCGATGGATCCGCAGCCCAGGGACGAGATGCGCGACTACGAGGGCCGCGGCCTGCTGAAGGGGAAGCGGGCGCTGATCACCGGGGGCGACTCCGGGATCGGCCGCGCCGTCGCCGTGGCCTTCGCCAAGGAGGGGGCGGACGTCGTCTTCGGCTACCTCAGCGAGGACGCCGACGCCCAGCACACGGTGGGGCTGGTCCAGGAGCAGGGACGCAGGGCGGTGGGCGTGCGCGGCGACCTGGCCGACGAGTCCTTCTGCGCCCACCTGGTGAACCGCGCGGTCGAGGAGCTGGGCGGGATCGACATCCTGGTCGAGCACGCCGCGACCCAGGCGCCGGTGGACGACTTCACCGACCTGAGCACCGAGCAGCTGCGCCGTACGTTCGACGTCAACGTGATGGGGGTGTTCTGGACCGTCCGCGAGGCGCTGGCGCACATCCCCGAGGGCGGTTCGATCATCATCACCGGCTCCGTCAACGGCCTGCGCGGCAACAAGTCGCTGATCGACTACGCGTCGAGCAAGGCGGCGGTGATGAACCTGTCGAACTCGCTGGCGCAGACGCTCATGGACCGGGGCATCCGGGTCAACTGCGTGGCGCCCGGACCGGTGTGGACGCCGCTCATCCCCTCCACGCTCGGGGAGAAGGGGGCGGAGGGGTTCGGCCAGCAGTCGCCCATGGGCCGGGCCGCGGATCCGGACGAGATCGCGCCCTCCTACGTCTTCTTCGCCAGCGGTCGGCTGTCGTCGTACTACACCGGCGAGACCCTGGCCCCGACCGGCGGGGAGATCCAGGCGAGCTGAGCCGGGGGAGGGGGCGGGGCCGCGGCCTCCGCCCCCTCCCGCGCACGGCGGCGGAGGCGGGTCCGCGCACTTTCGCCGCACTGACAGCCCGGGGGAGCGGTCCCGCGCGCCTTCCCCGCGCGTGCCTTCCCCGCGCAGGGGAAAGCCCCTCCCGGACGGAGCTCGGGAGGGGCTGCTTGGGGTACGCCGACGGCGGATCCGGCCGGCGTGGCGTCAGGACGAGCGCGCCTGGGCGGTGCGCCGGTCGTTCTCCTTGCGCAGCGCCTCCACCAGCTGGTCCTTGTTCATGTTCGAGCGCCCCTCGACGCCGAGCTTCTTCGCCTGCTCGTAGAGGTGTTCCTTGCTGGCGTTGGCGTCCACTCCCCCGGCGGTCTTCCTGTCCTTGCCCCGGCCGCGCGCGGCCTCGGGGTTGGACGCCTGCTCGTCCGAGGGGCCCGAGCGCTGCTTGGGCACCCAGCGGTCGCCCTGTTTCTCGAACTCGTGCTTGACCGCCGCGAAGGCGACGCGGTGCGCGCGCTCGCCCTCCCCGTACTCCTCCACAGCGGAGTCGTGCGCCTTGATCCAGGTGCGCTGGGCCTTCTCCGGGGACCGCTGGAGGGTCGACGGAAGTTCGCTTGCACCGGGCATGGTCCTCACTCCCTCGTCGTGCGCCTACACGGTTCGCCTGCCCGGGGAGGCACCGCCGAAACACCGGGGTCCAGCGGCGCGGCGAGGCGGCGGGGGCCGGAGGACCAGCGTGTCGGGGGCACCGCGTCCCGGAACCCGGGAGCCCCGCGAGGCCCCACCGCACCGCGGGCGCGCCCGGGCCACCGGGGAACCACACGCCCCCTTCTCCCCCGCGAGCTGGGCTCCGTCACTACTGGTGATTCAACGGATGCACGTTTACCGAAACGACACCATAGTGAACCCACGGCCGAAGGGAGCCGGCCCCCCGGCACCCTCCTCCGCCACCGAGAGGCGGGGCGGCCACCGCCGACCACCGTGCGTACTCTTATCGTTACCGTGCGGTAATGTCGGCTTTCCCCCCACGGGAGACCCTTGGTCCGCGAACACCGCGAGGTGCGCGGATTCCCGCTGTACGAGAAAAAGGAAAAACCGTGCGAACACACCCCCTTTCCCCCGAAGAGACCGACGGCGCACGCCGCGGCCCCCGCTCCCGGGTGGTCCGGTTCGCCGCCCGCGCGGGTATGACCCTGGCGCTCACCGCCGGGCTGACCGGCGCCGTCGTCGCCCCGGCCCAAGCCGCCAACCCGTACGAGCGCGGCCCCGCGCCGACCGAGTCGAGCGTCACCGCCGAGGAGGGCTACTTCGACACCGACGAGGAGAGCGTGTCCTCCCTGGTGAGCGGGTTCGGCGGCGGCACGATCTACTACCCCACCGACACCAGCGAGGGAACGTTCGGCGGCGTGGTCGTCGCACCCGGCTACACGGCGAGCCAGTCCTCGATGGCGTGGATGGGCCACCGGATCGCCTCGCAGGGCTTCGTGGTGTTCACGATCGACACCAACACCCGCTACGACCAGCCCGACAGCCGGGGCGCCCAGATCGAGGCCGCCCTGGACTACCTGGTCGACGACAGCGACGTGTCCGACCAGGTGGACGGTGACCGCATGGCGGTGATGGGCCACTCGATGGGCGGCGGCGGCACGCTCGCCGCGGCCGAGGACCGGCCGGAGCTGCGCGCGGCGATCCCGCTGACCCCCTGGCACCTCCAGAAGGACTGGTCGGACGTCGAGGTGCCCACGATGATCATCGGCGCGGAGAACGACAGCATCGCGTCGGTGAACTCGCACTCCATCCCGTTCTACGAGAGCCTGGACGGCGACCTGGAGCGCGCCTACCTGGAGCTGGAGGGCGCGAGCCACTTCGCGCCCAACCTCTCCAACACGGTCATCGCCAGGTACAGCATCTCCTGGCTCAAGCGCTTCGTCGACGAGGACGAGCGCTACGAGCAGTTCCTGTGCCCGCCGCCCGACACCGGGTTCTTCTCCGACTTCTCGGACTACCGGGACTCCTGCCCGCACATCACCTGATCCCGCAGCGACGTCGCGGGGCCGCCACCCGGCCCCGCGGCGTCCAGGGCAGCGACACGGCGGCGGTCCGGGGAACACTCCCGGGCCGCCGCCCCCGTGTGTCCGGGCGTCGAGGGCCGTCCGACCGGACGACCGGCCCGGCCCGGGGTCTCCAAGCGCCCGGGCACCGACGGCCGCCCGACCGGCCTACCGGTTCCGCGACCCGCCGCCCTCAGGCGTCCGGGCACCGACGGCGCTTTCCTGAACGACCGGCCCGGCGGCCACGGGCACGGCGAACGGCCCCGGGGCGTGTGCCCCGGGGCCGTCGCGCCAGCCGTGCCGGAATCGGTCGTGCCGGAGTCAGTCGTGGAAGGCCAGCTCGTCCGGGCCGAGGGCCGTGAAGTCGGCCTCCTCGATGGGGCCGCCCTCGCGGTCGGTCACACGCGGTTCCTGGACCATCTCGATGCTGCCGCCCGACTCGTACTGGACGACGTACACGCCCTGGTGGCCGCCGTGGTCGCCGTCGCTGGAGACGAAGGGGACGGGGCTGGGCCCCTGCCACTCCTGGGACTCCAGGGCGTCGACGAGCGACTGGCGGGTGAGGTCCTCGCCCGCCGACCTGAGCACCTGGGCGAACATGACGGCCTGGGTCATGCCGAAGACGTGCGTGTTGGTGAGCGTGCCGCCCTCGCCGTACTCCTCGTACACGTCGACGAAGAACTGGGCCCACGCGTCGTCTTCATCCTCCACGCGCGGCATGTAGCTCGTGATGAGCATGCCGTCGAGGAACTCGTCGGCGGGCACGCCCTCGGCGTCGGTGTCCTGGGTGAACTCCGCCAGCAGCCCTTGGAGGGTGGCGGTGTCGCCGCCGATGCTGGAGACCACCCACTGGGGCTCGTAGCCGATGCTGGCCGCCTCCAGCATGCCGAGCGCGACGAACGCCGGGATGCAGGAGCACACGAGCACCTCGGCCCCGGTGCGCTCCAGTTCGGCGATCTGCGCGCTGAGGTCGGGCACCTCGGACTCGTAGTGCTCCCGGGCCACGACCTCGTCGCCGAGGTACTGGTCGAGCCCGGCCTGGGAGTCCTCACCGATGTCGTCGTTCTGGAACAGGTAGCCGACGTTCTGGTCGGGGAAGTTCGCCGCGATGTACTCGCCCTGGATCTTCGCCTCCTTGGTGTAGTCGGTCTGCCAGCCGTAGGTCAGCGGGTGCTCGTCGGGGTTGTTCCACGCCAGGGCGCCCGAGGACGGGAAGACGTCGGGCACGCCCTCCTCGTTGAGGTAGTCGAGGACGCTGCTGTGCGTGGGCGTGCCCAGACCGCCCACCATCGCGAAGATCTCGTCCTCGATGACCAGCTGCCGGGTCACGTCGATCGTCTGCGCGGGGTCGTAGGCGTCGTCCTCGACCCGGTAGTCGATCTCGCGCCCGTTCACGCCGCCCTGGGCGTTGACGTACTCGAACACGGCGCGGGCGCCCTGGGAGACCGCGAGGTAGCCGGGGGCCGCGGGGCCTGTCAGGGGCTGGTGGGAGCCGATGACGACGGCGTCGTCGGTGACGCCGGTGGAGACGTTCAGGTCGACCTCGGATCCCTCGGTGACCTCACCGGCGCCGGTGCAGGCCGTCGCCAGCACCGTCAGGGCCAGGGAGGCCGCCAGGGCGGCCCGGGTTCCGCTGCGGTTTCGCATGGTGTTCTCCTTCTCGGGGGGTGGGGGTGGGGTGGTGCCGGGCGGGCGGGCGCCCCGGCACCGCCTAGCGGGGTCTGGACCCGGCGGGCCTGAGGCGTGCGGTCAGGCGCTGGAGCGCGCCGTGGATCCCCAGGGGCCAGAAGCGCAGGACGAGGATGAGGACCACGCCGAAGAACACGATCGGGAGGTTGTTCTCCGCGTCGCGGCTCAGGCTCAGGGACCCGGCCAGGTCGGAGACCCAGACCTCCAGGTAGACGATGGCGACCGCGGCCCACAGCGCGCCCCACAGGCTGCCGATGCCGCCCAGGACGAGGGCCGCGAGCAGGGTCAGCGACAGCGCGAGGGTGAAGGTGCTGGGGGTCGCGGTGCCGAGCACGTAGGCCTGGAGGCCGCCCGCGAGGCCGCCCGCCGCCGAGGCGATGACGAACGCGACCACCTTCGTCGTGCCGACCGGGATCCCGGCCATGGCGGCCGCGGTCTCGTCGTCGCGGATGGCGCGCATGCGGCGGCCCAGGCGGCCGGTGGAGACGGTGGCCAGCACGGCGAGGCCGATCACCACGGCGGTCCACACGACCAGGGCCTTCCACTCGCTGTCGGTGACCAGGCCCTGGAGGAGGGGCGGCGCGCCCGCCGTGCGGATGTTGAGGCCGTTGCTGCCGCCGAGGAGCTCGTGGTAGCGGTGGGTCAGCCCGGGCAGGCCGACGGCGAGGATGAGGGTGGCCCCCGCCAGGTAGGGGCCGTGCAGGCGTGCCGTGGCCGCGCCGACCGCGATCCCGGCGACGGCGGAGGCCCCCACGATGAGCAGCAGGTTCACCGCCAGGGGGAGCATGGGCTGGTACAGGACGAGCAGCGCCATCGTGTAGGCGCCGATCATCATGAACGCGCCGTGGCCGAGGGACACCTGGCCGCTGCCGCCGACGAGCAGTTGCAGTCCGGCGACGGCCAGCATGGTGTAGCCGACGGCGGCCACGCGCAGCGCGGTGAGGTCTCCGGTGGCCAGCAGCAGCGCGGTGACGGCGGCGAGGCCGAGGGCGGCCAGCAGCAGGTGGCGCAGCGGCGCGGGCAGGCCGCGCCACCGGCCGCCGGAGGAGGCGGCGGACGGGTTCGGGGAGTCGGGGGCGGTGGCGCGCTCCGCGCGCTGCCGGGTGGGTGAGGGCATCGCTACACCTTTCGCGCGGCCGGGCGGGACAGGATGCCGTCGGGGCGCACGCTCAGCACCGCGACGACGATGACGAGGGCGGCGAGGGTGGCCAGTTCGGGCCCGGCGTAGCCGGACACGTAGGACATGCCGAGGCCGATGAGCATCCCCCCGAGGACGGCGCCGAACGGGTTGTCCAGGCCGCCGATGACGGCGGCGGTGATGCCGTAGACGAACACGACGTCGAACACGTTCGGGGAGATGAACGGCGGTCCGGCGAGCATGCCCGCCAGGGCGCCGATGAAGGAGGCGATCGCCCACCCCGCGGTGAGCATCAGGCCCACCCGCACTCCGCTGAGCCGGGCGGCCTCGGGGTGGAAGGCGGCGGCGCGCATGCGCAGGCCCAGCGGGGTGAACCGGTACAGGGCGAACAGCAGCAGCGCGACGGCCCCGACCGACACCAGGGCGAACACGTTGGCGGGCGAGAAGCGGCCCACGTAGCTGAACGCGTAGCCGAACCCGTGCTGCTCGTTGCCCCAGACCATCCCGACCAGCCCCTGGACGACCAGGAGGAGGCCGAGGGTGACGATGATGGCGTTGAGCTGGGAGACGCGGGCGATGGGCCGGATGACGAACCGCTCGACCAGCGCGCCCGCGGCCAGGCCCGCGGTGAGCGCGGCGGCGAAGCCGAGCCAGTACGAGCCGGTGAGCTGGGTGACGGTGTAGGCCGTGTAGACCGCGACCAGGGCGAGCGCGGGCTGGGCGAAGTTCACCAGGCGGGTGGCCTGGTAGATGATCACCAGGGACAGCGCCAGCGCCGCGTAGGCCGCCCCGGACGCCAGCCCGTTGAGGGTCAGGTTGATGAAGTGGGTCATACGGGGACTCCTCTAAAAGCCCAGGTAGGCGTGGCGCGTGCGGTCGTCGGAGAGCAGGTCGGCGGAGGCGCCCCCGACCGCGACGCGTCCCTGGTTGAGGACGAACCCGGTCTCGGTGACCGACAGCGCCCCGGCCGCGTTCTGCTCGACCAGGACGACGGTGAGCCCGGTGCGGTCGCGCAGGTCGCGCAGGAGGGTGAAGATCTGCCTGGTGATCAGGGGTGCCAGGCCGAGCGAGGGCTCGTCCAGCAGCAGCACCCGGGGCCGGGCCATGAGGGCGCGGCCGATGGCGAGCATCTGGCGCTCGCCCCCGGAGAGGGTGCTGGCGGGCCTGCCGCGCCGCTCGGCCAGGGGCGGGAAGAGCTCCAGGACCTCGTCCATGGCGGAGTCGCGGCGGCGGTCGGAGCGCCACAGCCCGCCCAGGCGCAGGTTCTCCTCCACGGTGAGCTCGACGATGACGCCGCCGCCCTCGGGGACGTGGGCGAGGCCGCGGGTGATGACCTTCTCGGCGGGCAGGCGGGTGATGTCCTCGCCGTCGAGCAGGACGCGCCCGGAGGCGGCCGGATGGAGGCCGGTGAGGGTGCGCAGCAGGGTGGTCTTGCCCGCGCCGTTGGCGCCGAGGACGGCGCACACGCCCTTGGCGGGGACGGTGAGGGACACGCGGTCCAGGGCGCGGACGGCTCCGTAGGAGGCGCTGAGCTCCTCCACGGACAGCAGGGGCGGGGCGGTCATCGGGTGGCTCCGTTCGCGTCGCCGGGACCGGCGGCGGGGGTGTCCGTGGGGGCGGCGCCCGTGCTCTCGGCGGAGGCCGCGTTCGCGTCGGGGGTGTCCGCGGAGGTGCCGAGGTAGGCCTGGGTGACGAGGGGGTCGGCCTGGACCTCGGCGGGGGTGCCGGTGGAGATGACCCGGCCGAAGTTCAGCACGACGATGTGGTCGCAGACCCGCATGACCAGGTCCATGTGGTGTTCGACCAGGACGACGGCCATGTCCCGGCTGAAGCCGCGGATCCGGTCGGCGAGGGCGTCGATCTGCGCGCCCGACAGCCCGCTGGCGGGTTCGTCGAGCAGGAGGAGTTCGGGTTCGCCGACGCAGGCGCGGGCGAGGGCGACCTGCTTCTGCACGCCGTAGGGCAGGGTGGCGGGCAGCCGGTGGGCGTGCTCGGCGACCCCGAAGCGCTCCAGGGCGGCCAGGGCGCGCCCGCGCAGCTCCCGTTCGTCGCGGTGGTGCCGTCCCAGCCCGGTGATCAGGGAGAACGGGCCTCCGGCGGCGAGGCGGTCGGCCCCGGCGACGACGTTGTCCAGGACCGTCATCATCGGGAAGAGGTTGAGGCCCTGGAAGGTTCGGGCGATGCCCGCGCGGGCGAGGTGGTGGGGGCGGCGGCCGGGCGGCGGGGCGCCCTTCCAGGCGATGGTCCCCGCCGTGGGGCGCAGGACGCCGGACAGGACGTTGAACAGGGTGGTCTTGCCCGCTCCGTTGGGGCCGATGAGGCCGACGACGGATCCGGGCGCGACCCGGAGTCCGACGTCGTCGAGCGCGGTGAGGCCCCCGAAGCGCACGGTCACCCCGTCAGCGCTCAGGAGGTGCTCCGTTGCGGTCGTCGTCATTGGCTGCCTTTCTCTTCGACCGGAGGCGTACCGACCAGTTGGTATGAGAGGGGTGTCCGGCGGCGCCTCGACCGTCGGCCCGGGGTCAGTTGAACAGGCGGGCCAGGTCCACGCGGGACCTGATGTTGAGCTTGCGGAAGATGCCGCGCAGGTGGTGCTCGACCGTGCGCGGGCTGATGAACATGTGGGCGGCCACCTCGCGGTTGGTGGCCCCTTCGGCGACCAGCCGGGCGATCTGCTGCTGTTGCGCGGTCAGCTCGCTGGTGGAGACGGGGTCGGGGCCGCGTTCGGCGGTCCCGATCGCGCGCAGCTCGGCGCGGGTCTGGCGCACCCACAGCCGCGCGCCGAAGCGCTCGAAGGACTCCAGCGCGTTGTACAGGTGCTCGCGGGCCCGGCCGGGCAGGCGGGCCCGGCGCAGGTGGGCGCCGAACAGCAGCTGGGTGCGCGCGTGCTCGACGTCGTCGTCGCCGCAGGCCCGGTGCAGGGCCAGGGCGTTCTCGAAGTGGTCGCAGGCCTCGTCCCCCGCGGCCAGCAGGCCCGAGCCCCGGGCGGCCAGCGCCAGCGTGCTCGGGCTGCCCACCGACTCGGCCCAGCGCCGGTACCCGGCCAGGGAGGTGTGCGCCCACTCGGTCTCGCCCATGCGGGTGGCCGCCTCCACGAAGTGCGGGGCGGTGAGCAGCCGCATGGTGGGGTGGCCGTGCCCGGGGGCGGCGTGCACCAGGGCGCGCAGCCGGAAGAACGCCTCCGCGGCGTTGCCCCGGGACAGCTCCAGGACGGCCAGCGCCCACGCCGACAGGGCGGCGGCCAGGCCGAGGCTGTTCTCCCCCGCCTGGACGGCGACCGCGCGCGCCCGGATGCGGCAGGTGTCCACGTCGCCCTGGATCGCGGCGATCATCGCCAGCGACGCCAGGTGCTGGGTGGCCCACACGGTCTGGCCGGTCTCGCGGGAGATCCGCAGGCCGGTGAGGGCGGTCCCGGCGGCGGAGGGGAAGCGCCCGCTCCAGAACTCGGAGAAGACCAGGAAGCCCAGCGCGGCGGGCATGGTGGCCCGCTCGCCCCGCAGGCGGCCGACCTCGACGGCGCGGGAGGTCACCGAGCGCACGAACGGGGCGTCGCCCAGGCGCAGGCCGCTGATGCCCGCCCAGACCAGTTCGGAGGGCTTGGCGATCGCGGCCAGCCCGGTGGCCTCGCGCAGCAGCGGGGTGGAGCCGGGGTAGTCGCCCCGGAAGGAGACCGCGCACCCCTCCAGGAAGGACGCGACCATGCGCATCGGCGCCGGGTCGTCCGGGCGGACCAGGGGCAGGGCCAGCTCCGCGGCGCGGCCGTGGCGGACGGCGTCCCCGGCCAGGGAGGCGGCGTCGGCCGAGCGCACGAGGGCGCGCAGGGCCAGGGAGCGGTCGTGGGGGATGAGCTCGCGGCCGACGGTGAGCAGGCGCTCGGCGACGTCCATGGCGTTCTCGCCGCGCATGGCGATCTGGGCGTCGATGAGGTCGGAGGTCACCCGCCGCCGGTCGGACACGGCCAGGGGCCGCGCCCGCGCGAGCAGCCGGGTGGCGCGCGCCGAGCTCCCGGCCATGTAGGCCTCGTAGGAGGCCGTGTTCAGGCGGCAGGCGCGCTCGTCGGGGTCGGGGCACAGGTCGGCGGCGCGCTCGTAGGCGCGGGAGGCGGCGAGGCGGCCCTCGACCCGCTTGACGCGCCGGGCGGCGGCGGTCGCGGCTCCGGCGAGCGCGGTGTCGGGGGCGTCGGCGCCCGCGGCGGTGTGGCGGACGAACTCCGCGGGCGACAGTTCGGGGTCGCAGGCGCGGGCCAGGGCCCGGTGCGCGGCGCGCAGCCGCCCGGCGGGGGCGTCCTGGGCGATGGCCTCGCGCGTCAGGGGGTCGGCGAAGACGACGGTGTCGCCCTCCACCCGCACCAGGCCCCGCTCCTCGGCGGGTTCGAGGTCGGTGACGGTCGCTCCGGGCTCCTCGCAGGCCTCCAGCAGCCGGTGGACGCGGGGCGCGTCGCCGAGGGCGGCGAGCAGCAGCAGGTGCTGGACCCGTTCGGGAAGGCCGCGGTAGGGGGCGAGGAAGTCGGCGCGCAGGCGGCCGGGCAGGCGCGGCGGGTCGGGGAGGGGCTCCTCGCCCAGGAGCTGGGCCCGGGACAGCCCCCGCAGGAGGCCGAGGACGGCGGCGGGGTTGCCGTGGGCGGCGCGGACCAGGGCGGAGCGCACGGCGGCGGCCGGGGTGACCGGGGCCCTGTCGGTGAGGATGTCGTGGACCGCCCGCTCCTCCAGGGGCGCGAGCAGGAGTTCGGTGACACCGGGGACGAGGGCGTCGGGAGGGGGTTCGGCGGCGGTCTCGGGCACGCGGGCCCCGGCGGGCTTGCCGTGGCCCTCGCGCGCGGTGAGGACGGCGGCGACGGGGGTTCCGGCGAGGCGGCGCGCGACGAAGGCCAGGGCGTCCAGCGAGGGCGCGTCGAGCCGGTCGGCGTCGTCCACGCACAGCAGGAGGGGGCGGTCGTCGGCGGCGCGGGAGAGCAGTTCGACCAGGCCGGTGTAGAGGGCGAGGCGGTCGGCGTCGGCGACCGCCCCCCGGGCCAGGGCGTCGCGGAGGAGGTCGCGCCAGGGCCCGGGGAGGCGCTCGGCCTCCTCCGTGAGGGGGCGGAGGAGGCGCTGGAGCCCGGCGAGGGGCAGATCCGCCTCGTCGGCGATCCCGTCCGCGCGGAGCACGGTGAAACCACCTGCGGACCCGCCCAGGTGCTCCAGGAGCGCCGTCTTGCCGCGCCCGGGGCCGCCGGAGAGGAGCAGGGAGGCGCCCCGGCGGGACCGCGCGTCGTCCAGGGCGTCGGCGAGGGCCCGCTGCTCCGTGTCACGACCTCGGAGGCGGGCGACGGGGGGGTGTGTGTTCCTGCCAGCCACGTGCACACATTCGCACAGCGGGCCCCCGTCGCGGCAGGTGCGGGCGACCACACTGGTCGTTTCACCGATGCTCACCCGGAGTCGCACGTACCCGGCGGGGCGGGTCGGGGTAGGGGTACCCGCGGGAGGGGCGGGACGGGTGTGCGGGCGGGGCATCGCGGTGCCCACCTGGGTTTCCACCGCCCGGTGGAGTGACGGGGCTCACCCCGCCGAGGGGGCGCGCCGCCGCCCCGGCTCCCCCACGGGCCGGGAGCACGGTTATCAAGCCGTAACGTGCGCACAACGACGCACCCGCGATAACGGCAAACGGGACAAAAGATCACATGGATAGCTTTTTATCTTCTTCAGGACACTGTCGCGGCCACCCCTGACGGGGATATCCAGTCCGGGACGCCCCCGTGCGGGAGCGCCCTACGGCAGGGAGGGACCGACGCCCATGGAGAACCGCTCCACGGCAGCACACGACAGACGGTGGCCGGTGTCCGCTGGCACCCGTACCGGGAACCGCACGGTGCCCCCGACCTTCGGCGTCGAGGAGGAGTTCTTCGTCGTCGACCCCGGCACCCGCCTCATCCTGTCGCGGGCGCCCGAGGTGCTCGCCAACACCCGTGTCCTGGCCGACCACCTGTGCGGCGAGTTCAGCCGGGCGCAGGTGGAGGCCAACAGCCCCGTGTGCGACGACGCGGGCGACGCCCTGCGCTTCCTGCGCGCGGCCCGCGGGGAGCTGGACCGCGCCGCCGGCGCCGCCGGGCTCGCCGTCGTCGCCTCCGGCACCGCCGTCCTGGGCGACCCGGCCTCGGCGCGGACCAGCGAGGGGCGCCGCTACGCCGACATCGACGCGCACTTCGGTGCGCTGCGCGAGTCGCACGTGGTGTGCGGCTGCCACGTGCACGTGGGCATCCCCGACCGGGAGACCGCCGTGGCCGTGGGCAACCACCTGCGCCGGTGGCTGCCGTTCCTGGTGGCGCTGTCGGCGAACTCGCCGTTCCACTCCGGGCGCGACACCGGCTACTCCAGCTGGCGCACGGTCGCCTGGAACCGGCTGCCCTCGGCCGGCCCTCCCCCGCTGCTGCGCTCCCTGGCCGAGCACGAGCAGGCGGTGCGGGCGCTCTCCGACACCGGGGCGATCCTGGACCGGCGGATGGTCTACTGGGACGTCCGCCTCTCGGACCACCTGCCCACGCTGGAGATCCGCGTGAGCGACGTGGCCGCCACCGCCGAGGAGGCGCTGCTGCTGGCCCTGCTCGTCCGCGGCCTGGCCAGCCGCGCGCTCACCGACGTGCGGTACGGGATCCCCGCGCCGGGCGTCCCCGACCAGGCGCTGCGGGCCGCCGTGTGGCGGGGCGCCCCGGGCGGGGGGGGGGGGGGGGGGGCCG
>ANAW01000006.1:0-2721 GCA_000340945.1 Nocardiopsis synnemataformans DSM 44143
CCCGCGCCGGGCGTCCCCGACCAGGCGCTGCGGGCCGCCGTGTGGCGGGCCGCCCGGGACGGGCTGGAGGGCGTGGTGCCCGACCCGCTGACCGGCGAGGCGCTGCCCGGGCACGCGGCCGCCGAACGGCTGCTGCACGCCGCGCTGCCCGGGCTGCTCGCCAACGGCGACGCCGACCTGGCCTCCTCGCTGCTCGACCGGGTGCGCGCGGCCGGGAGCGGGGCGGCCCGCCAGCGCGCCGCGTACGCCCGGCGGGGCAGCCTCGCCGACGTGGTGGACCACCTCGTGGTCCAGACGAGGGAGGGCCTCGACTGAGGCGGGCGGGCCGCCGTTGTCCACAGGGGCTACCGCCCGCCCCGGATCCGCGGTTTCCTGGATACGGGGGGTCCCCAGGGCCCTCCCACGTCGTGCTGCCCGCATCCGCTCCCGCGGACGGCCCGGGAGCGCCCGAAGGCGGCCGGGGCTACCGCCGGGCCAGCTCCTCCGGACGTCCGTCCCCGCCCGCCACCTCGGCCATGGTGGGCGGGTTCGCCCCCTCGCGGGTCACCGTGACCGCGGCGACGGAGACCGCGAACCCCAGCAGGTCCTCCAGGTCCGCCCTGTCCAGCCCGGTCAGGCGGGCCCGCGGGTCCTCCCCCAGCCGGTCGTGGCGGTCCAGCCAGTTCAGCAGGGCCCCCATGAAGGAGTCGCCCGCGCCCACGGTGTCGGCCACCTCGGTCCTCGGCGCGGCCACCGCCACCTCCTCGCCCCGGCAGACCGCGAGGGCCCCGTCGGCGCCCATGGTCACCACCACCAGCGCCGGACCCAGCGCGGCGACGGCGTGGGCCGCCCTGGCCGGGGTCAGGTCCGGGTACAGGAACGCCAGGTCCTCGTCGCTCGCCTTGACCAGGTGCGCCTGCGCGGCGTGCCGCAGGGCCAGCGCCCGCGCGGTCACGGGGTCGCCGATGACGTCGTGGCGGATGTTGGGGTCCAGCGTGAGCGTCACCCGCCCGCGCCCGTGCTCGCGGCGCAGCATCGCCTCGATCAGGGTGGCGCCGGGCTCGCGGAACAGCGCTATCGACGCGGCGTGCAGCGCGCGGACCCCCGGTTCCAGCTCCTCGGGCAGCTCCCCCGCGCGCCAGCGCCAGTCGGCGGCGTCGTCCATGCGGAAGTCGTAGCGGGCCGACCCGTCCTGGCCGAGCGTGGCCAGGGCCAGGGCCGTCGGCTCCCGCGCCGGGAGCAGCCCCGCCGGGTCCAGCCCCTCCCCGAGCAGGCGCTCGCGGATCAGCTCGCCGAAGCCGTCCGCCCCGATCCGCGCGAGCAGCCGGGTGGGCGTGCCCAGCCGCGCCGCCGCGACCGCCGTGTTGGCCGGACCGCCGCCGGGCGCCGCCTTGAGCACGTCGGCGCCGTGGGACGTGGGCAGCAGGTCCATGACGTTCTCGCCCACCACGACGAGCCGGGGGGAGGCCCCGGCCCCCGCGGCCCCTCCGGCCGGGGCGCCCTGCGCGTCCCCTGGGTTCTGGGTCGTCACGCGTTCCCTCCGGAGTTCTGGTCGGTGCCGGGCAGGAGGGCCGCCGCGATGGAGGTCGACAGCCCGACCTGGGGCAGGAGTGCCGCCTGGTAGGCGTGGTAGACGTCCGGCTTGCCCGGCCACACGCTCGCGGCCGGGCGGTTGTCCGGGTCCAGCTCGTGGTGCCAGCTTCCGCGCTCGCGGTCCAGGTGGTACCGGTCGGCGTAGGCCCACCAGCGTTCGTGCAGGTCGGCGTAGGAGGCCACGCCGGTGTGCTCCCCCAGCGCCCAGGCGGCCATGGCGGCCTCGGCCACCACCCAGTGCATGCGCTCGCGCACGACCGGCCGGTCCTCCCAGTCGAGGGTGTAGACGAACCCCTCGGCGCCGTCGACGGCCCAGCCGCGCCGGACGGCGTGGTCGAACAGCGCCTCGGCGTCGATGCGCAGCCACGCGGGGACGGGGTCGCCCGCGCGGCTCAGCGCAATCTCCAGGTGGACCAGCAGGCGCGCCCATTCGAGCAGGTGGCCGGTGGTACTCCCGAAGGGCCGGAAGGGGTGGTCGGGCTGGTCCCGGTTGTAGTCCGGGACGGGCTTCCAGTCGGAGGTGAAGTGCTCGGGCAGGCGCCAGTCGTGCTCGGCGGCCACGCCGTGGATCAGGCGCTCGGCGATGGAGAGCGCGCGGCGGGCCCACAGGACGTCGCCGGTCGCGTCGGCCGCGGCCAGGAAGGCCTCCACGGCGTGCATGTTGCTGTTGGCGCCCCGGTAGTCCTCGGTGGCGGTCCACCCGCTGTCCCAGCTCTCGCGCAGGGCGCCCGCGGACTCCTCCCAGAAGCGCTCCTCGACGACCCGCAGCGCCTCGTCGAGCAGCTCACGCGCTCCCGGACGACCGGCGAGGGTGGCGCTGGAGGCGGCCAGGACCACGAACGCGTGCTCGTAGGCGGACTTGCGCGGAAGCTCATGGGAGCGCTCCCGGGAAGAGTCTCCCCCGGTGTCGTCCGGTACCCGGTCGAACCAGCCGCCCTCCCGGGCGTCGCGCAGGGGACCGGTCGCCAGGGCCGCCACACCGTGGTCGGCCAGCCGCCCGGCGTCGGCCTCCCCCCGCAGGTGGGCCAGGGAGAACACGTGCGTCATCCGCGCGGTGATCCAGGCGGCGGCGGGCCGGTCCCGCTCCACACGCCCGTCCGCGTCGAGCCAGCCGAAGCCGTCGGACACGGCGGGTCCCGCGGCGGAGCC
>ANAW01000007.1:0-24382 GCA_000340945.1 Nocardiopsis synnemataformans DSM 44143
CGGTCGTGTCGATGGTGTCAATCCACTGCCTCCTCAAGGCGTCGGTGAGCGGGTCCACGGTATCCCGCGAACTCGACACCGCGGTAGACCGGGGAGCCCGGTCAACAGAACACGCCATCGCTCGCGCGACAGAACATTCCGGACACGCGGTCCCGGAGGGGGCGTCGAAAACCGGGTGCGCGGACACACCCCTTCTGCCAGAGTTCCCCCGGCGCCGCGCGCCGCGGCCTCCGGGGCCACCCGGCCGGCTCCCCGTCCGTCCACGGCAGAAGGCAGGACACCACCATGGCCCGCTCCCCCTCGTCCGAACGCCCCGAACGGGACGCCCTGTCCCGCGACCCCCTGCCCCTGCGCGGCAGGACCGCCCTGGTCACCGGGGCGAGCAGGCGCGGCGGCATCGGCTACGCCGTGGCCCGCCGCCTCGCCGCGTACGGCGCCTCGGTGATGGTCCACCACCACCAGCCGCACGACGCGGAGCTGCCCTGGGGCAGCGACGACCTCGCCGCCGTGCTCGACGGCGTGCGCGCGGTCCTCGGCGACCCCGCGGCCCGGGTCGCCGACGTCGGCGCGGACATGGCCGACCCCGACGCGCCCCGGCGGGTGGTGGAGGCGGCCGTCGCCGAGTTCGGGCACCTGGACGTCCTGGTGGCCAACCACGCGCGCAACGGCGGCGACGCGACGCTGGCCGAGGTGACCCCGGAGATGCTCGACGGGCACTGGGCGGTCGACGCCCGCGCACCCCTCCTGCTCGCCCAGGCCTTCGCGGCGCGGCACGACGGACGCCCCGGCGGCCGGGTGCTGTTCATGACCTCCGGGCAGATCCGCGGGGCGATGCCCGGCGAGGTGGCGTACGCGTCGGCCAAGGCCGTCCTGGCCCAGATCACCCCGACCATCGCCGCCGAGCTGGGCCCGCGCGGCATCACCGTGAACGCGGTCGACCCCGGACCGGTGCAGACCGGCTACATCGACGAGGACCTCATGCACCGCATCCTGCCCGGCTTCCCGGCCGGGCGGGTGGGCGTGCCGGACGACCCGGCCAGGCTTCTGACCTGGCTGACCACCGACGAGGCCTCGTGGGTGACCGGCCAGGTGATCAGCACCGACGGCGGTTTCAGCTGTTAGGGATCCGGGCTCAGTCCTGGGGGCCGGGTTTGTTCACCCGTCCGGCCACGTTGCGCGCGGCGGCCTTGGCGCTCCCGAGGTCGGCGGCGCGGCAGGTCCACCGGATGTGCTCGGCGGCCGTGACCGGGTCGTCGGCCATGGGGATGTGCCCGCTGCCGATCAGCGAGACCATGCGCGCGTTGGGCACGCGGTGGTGGGCGTGCGCTGCGCTGGACGGCAGCAGCGTCCGGTCGCGGTCGCCCCAGGCGATGGTGACCGGGCACCCGATCGGCCGCGCCGTGAAGACGTACTCGGCGATGCGCGGCACGAGCCGGATGTAGGGCGCGCCGCGCTGGAGGCCCCGGACGCTGAACCGGGTCGCCTTGGCCGCGGGCGACGAGGGGTCGCCGCGCAGCGCGATCCGCGCGGCCGTCCTGGCCGGGGCGGTACTGGCCAGGCGCTCCTTGACCGGCATCGGGACGTGCGTGGCGAGGCGGGACAGCGCGCCGACCGCGCGTATCGCGCACCGGGCGAGCCTGTCGGAGAACCCCGCCGGGGAGAACACCGTCACCGACGCGGCCAGTCCCCGGACCCCCAGTTCGAGGGCGATCGACCCGCCGAGCGAGTTGCCCGCCAGGTGCGGGCGCTCCAGCCCGTGCAGGCGGCAGAACGCCTGGATGTCGTCGGTCAGGGTGAGGACGTCGTAGGGCTCGTCGGGACCGGGCCCCGGCGAGGCGCCGAACCCCGGCAGGTCCACGCAGATGACGCGGTAGTCCGCGGAGAGCCGCCGCATCACGGCGGTCCAGCTCTGGCGGCGGTCCCCGAGTCCGTGGAGGAGGACCAGGGGGCGGCCGCTCCCCCGTTCTTCGAAGGCGATACGTGTCGGGTCCATGTCCTTCGGTCTACCCGATACGCGGACCGGTCGTGCCCCGGCTCGCGAGGCGACCGGGAGAGCGGCCGTTCCGGGCGCCCGGAACGGTGCTCCTCCTGACCGGGCACGGAACGGTCAGCTCCTCCGGGGGGCCCGCGTCAGCACCACGCCCGCCAGCACCGCGAGCAGTCCGAGCACCGGACCCGCGCCGAGCCCCAGGCCGGACACCGTCAGCAGCAGCATCCCGCCGCCGACCAGCGCCGCGGCGGCCAGGACGCGGACCATGCCCGGGGAGCCGCTCAGCACCTTCGGCGGGTTCTCGAACCGCACCGCCCAGTGCGCCAGCGGCACGATCAGGGGCACCAGGACCACCAGTCCCAGCACGCCCCACAGCACCCACATGCCCGTCAGCGGCTCGGGGGTGTCGATCCCCAGGCCGAACACCAGCACGCCCGCCACCACGCTGAGCGGCAGCATGTGCCACAGGTAGACCGTCATCAGCTGCGGGCAGATCCGGTCCAGCAGGCGCGCCGGTCCCGGACGCTCCGACCAGGCGCTGATCCGCTCGCGCAGCAGCACCGCGACGCCGATCTGCAGCACGCCCATGGCGGCGAGCACCAGGGTGGGCGGGGACACGTTGGAGGACTCCGTGGCGAACACGCCCGTCATGTTGAGCGAGTAGGGGCCGAACAGCGCCAGGGCCAGCGCGGCGGCCGCGCCGCCCGCCACCATCCCCGCGGCGTAGCGGAGGCGGATCGTCCCCGTCGCATAGCGGAACCCCAGCTGGTGCACGCCCAGCCACACGAAGGCCACGTTGAGGTAGCCGACCCAGTCGGCGCCGGTCGAGAAGCGGGTCACGTCCACGGCCGCGGCGGCGGCCAGCAGGGCGATCGGGACCCACCAGCCGAAGAGCTCCTGGGCCCGGACCAGCAGCGGGGTCGACACGACCACCAGCACGTACACGGCGAGGAACCACAGCACCATGCCCGCGGCCTCGGCCCCCACCAGGACCGCCTGGGCGGGTGCGCCGCCCAGGACCAGCAGGTGGGTGGAGACGATCCACAGGGCCGCCAGCGGCACCACCGGCCAGGCGAGCCTGCGCAGTCTGCGCGCGAACCAGTCCGACGCGGACATGCCCCGGCCCGAGGCCGAGCGCCAGCTGATGAGGTTGGCCGCGCCCCCGACGAAGAAGATCAGCGGCATGACCTGGACGACCCACGTCAGCACGAAGCCGCCCTCGGTGGACAGGACGCTGCCCGCCTCGAAGGAGCCCGGCTCGTGGACCAGGACCGGCAGCCACCAGTGCTGCATGACCACCAGAGCCATCACGAACAGCCGGATGACGTCCAGGAACCTGTCCCGGCCCGCCCCTGGGCGCGGTGTCCGCGGAGACGGCAGGAGGGCGGTGCCGGAGGTGTACGCCGACGACGCGCCTCCACCTTCGTTCTCGACGGTCACGGTCATCGGTCGCTCCTTGGTCTACCCCGTACGCGTGCGCGTCCCCGGGCGCGGTGGTGCGCGGGGGCCGTGTGGCCGGGATCAGGGGGTGGCGACGCGTTCTCGAACGCGCCCGGTGGCGTGGCCGCGTCAGCTCTACTGTCGGCGACGCGTGATAACGAGAGTAGGTCCGGTCGGGTGGTGGCCGCGATGGATCTGACGCCCCTCTCCGAGGGGCGGTTCGCCCGACCGTGGAAGGTGGTGCCTGCACCACCGCGCGTCGGGGCACGGCGGGTCGGGGACCGTTTTCCCCCGGGCGGAGGGCGCGGACGCGCCGAACGGTGCTCCGGGAAACCCGGGAGAGTTCCCGCACACGGTACCCCGCGGGCCGGCGTGCACGGAACCCTCGGGGAAGGTCCGTGTGCGGAGACGGAACCGCTGTCCGGGGTGGTCGGACCGCCCGACACCGGCGCGGGGGCCCCGGGCGCGAGCGGAATCGGCGGCCCGGGCGGAGGCGGGAACGGCGGATCGGGCGCGAGCGGAAACGGCGCCCCGGGCGGACCCGGGGCACCGGAACCCCCGAAGCCCTAGGGAGCGGTGGGCAGCGCGCGCTTGTGGGCGGTGACGCGGTACCGGTCGACCAGCGCGGTCTCCACATGCTCGGGCACCGGCAGGCCCTCCAGGAAGTCGTCGATCTGCTCGTAGGTCAGACCGAGCGCCTCCTCGTCCGGCTTCTGCGGGGCGAGCGTCTCCAGGTCCGCGGTGGGCACCTTGCGCACCAGGTCCTCCGGAGCGCCCAGCTCGGCGGCGACCGCGCGCACCCGGCGCTTGGTCAGCCCGGTCAGCGGCACGAGGTCCGCCCCGCCGTCGCCGTACTTGGTGAAGAACCCGGTGACCGCCTCGGCCGCGTGGTCGGTGCCGACCACCAGTCCGCGCAGGCCGCCCGCGACCGCGTACTGGGCGATCATCCGCTGCCGCGCCTTGACGTTGCCCAGGACGAAGTCCGCCGAGGAGTCGCTGGCGTAGGACATCCCGGAGGCGGCCAGGGAGTCGGCCATGGCGTCGCTGGCGGGCCTGACGTCCACGGTGAGGCAGCGCTCGGGAGCCGTGAACGCGACGGAGCGGGCCGCGTCCTCCTCGTCCTTCTGCTCGCCGTAGGGCAGGCGCATGGCGACGTACTCGCACTCGTGGCCGTTCTCGCGGGCCCGGTCCACCGCCAGGCGGCACAGGCGTCCGGCGGTGAGCGAGTCCACGCCGCCGCTGATGCCCAGGACCAGCGCGGTGGAGCCGGTGCTGATCAGCCGCTCGGCGAGGAAGGCCACACGGCGTTCGATCTCGACGTGCGCGTCGAAGTGCTCGGGCACTGCGAGGTCGCGGATGATCTCGCGACGGGCCTGGCTCAGCTCGGTGTCGGTCACTGCGGTCCCCCGTGGGTGTGGTGCGTGTGCCCGCCGATTATCGCCTGTCCCGCGTTCGGGGACGAGTCCGGGGAGTGGCCGGGACCGGAGGGGAGGGGGAGGGGTCCGGACCCCGGGGCCCGGGGCGGCCTCAGGAGTCCGTGCGCAGGCGGCGGGCGAAGCGCTCGTAGTCGACGACCACGCCGTCGCCGTCCACCGACAGCCGGTACTCGCCGTGCAGGGGGTCGCGGTAGGTGTAGCGCTCCAGGCCGTCCTCGGCGGGGTGGCGGGTGTAGCGCTGTCTGACCCGGCGCACCCGCAGGGAGGGGATGTCGATCCAGACCACCGCGATGTCGCGGTACTCGCCCGGGCGCAGGCCGAGGCGGCGGATGGGCAGGGTGTTGGTGAGCGGGGTGGCGGCGACGTCCACGTCCAGGCAGCCCACCAGTTCGGGGAGGGGGACTCCGTCGGGCCCGGTCCAGTGGCCTCCGTGGGCGTCGAGCGTGACCGACTCCAGGCCCTGGGAGGAGAGGACCTCGGCGCACACCCAGCGGGTCGTCCACGCCAGGTCGGTGCGGACGCTGAAGCGGGTGAAGAACCGCTCCTCGCCCACGACGACGGTCTCCCCGGCCTCCAGGCGGTAGCCGTCGGGCTCGGGGAGGAGCGTGCCCAGCCCGAGCCCCTCGGGGACGTCGGTCCGGGCCCACACGGCCGGGTGTTCCGTCAGTGACGACATGTCACCGTTCTACCGTTCCGGGGTCGGGGTGCGCCAGAGCGGCCTTCGGCCCGCACCGCGGGCGCGGTACGGGCCGAAGGGGGCCGGGCGGTCGCCGTCCCGGCCGTCGCCGGTGCGGCGGCCGGTCAGACCCGGGCGGCCTCTCCCGGGGCGGAGCCGGAGCCGCTCCCGCGGATCTCGGCCTCGACCCGGTCGAAGTCGCTCTCCATCTGCGGGGTGACCTTGGCCAGGCCGTTGAAGACGAAGATGGCGGCGACGCTGAGGACCACGGCCGGGACCATGGCGTACAGGCCGGTCCCGAAGAGGTTCGCGTCGAGGATGTCCCACACGATCGCGGTGGTGCCGCCCGCGATCATGCCCGCGAGCGCGCCGGACCAGCTCATGCGCTTCCAGAACACGGAGAGCACCAGGATCGGGCCGAAGCCCGCGCCGAACCCGGCCCAGGCGTAGCCGACCAGGTCCATCACCGACTGGTCGCCCCACAGGGCGATGGCGGCGGCGCCCAGGGCGACGGCGACCACGGTGACGCGGCTGATCCACAGCAGCCTCTTCGGGTCGGCGTCGCGGTCCACGAAGGCCCGGTAGCCGTCCTCGGTGAGCGCGGACGCGGCGACCAGCAGCTGGGAGTCGGCGGTGCTCATGACGGCCGCGAGGATGGCGGCGAGCAGCAGCCCGGCGACCAGCGGGTGGGTCAGGGCCTCGATCAGGAGCGGGAAGACCTGCTCGGAGTTCTCCAGCGGGGTGTCGAAGTAGGCGATGCCGATGAAGCCGACCAGCACGGCCAGGATCATGGCGGTGACCGCCCAGACCACGCTGATGGTGGCGGCCTTGGGGATGTCCCGGACCGAGCGGATGCCCATGTAGCGGGACAGGATGTGTGGCTGTCCGAAGTAGCCGAAGCCCCAGGCCAGTCCGGAGACGATGACGACCCAGCCGAGGGTGTCGGTGCTCACCCACTGGCCGAGTTCGGCGTCCAGGGCGGTGCCGCCGACGGCTGAGAGCAGTCCGGCGCTCTGCTCGGACACGCCCTCGGTCAGGCCCGCGAAGCCGCCGAGCGCGGTGATCGCCATGACGGGGACGACCAGCAGGGCGATCCACATCATCGCGGCCTGGACCACGTCGGTGTAGGACACCGCGAGGAAGCCGCCGAGCACGGTGTAGAGCACCACGATGCCCACGCCGATGGCGATGGCGGGCCCCGGGCTCAGGCCGAAGACCTGGTCGAACAGGGCGGCCATGGCGACCAGCCCGGAGGCGACGTAGAAGAAGTAGAAGACGATGATGAGCACCGCCGAGACCCCGCGCAGCAGCCGGGTGGGGTCGTTGAAGCGGTTCTCCAGGAAGGAGGAGAGCGTCAGGGAGTCGGAGTCGCCCCCCGAGCGCGCGTCGGTCACGCGCTCGGTGTACACCCGCAGGCGGGGCGCGAGGAGGATCCAGCTTCCGGCGAAGCCGCAGGCCAGGCCGACGGCGATCCAGGCCTCCCCCAGACCGGAGACGTAGATGGCGCCGGGCAGCCCGAGCAGCAGCCACCCGCTGAAGTCGCTGGCGTTGGCGCTCAGGCCCGCCACCCAGCTGTTGAGCTGTCTGCCTCCGAGCACGAAGTCCGACTGCGAGACGGTGCGCTTGTAGGCCCACAGCCCGATGGCCACCATTGCGGCGAGGTACACGCCGAAGGTCGCGATGGACCAGAGCATGGATTCGTCCAAGACCCTGCCCTCCCTTCCCCTTGAGCGCGCGGGCGTAAGCCTTACGCGCTGTTCATGGACATTGCGGGAGATCATTGCCCTTTGTCCGGCAAGTCACAACGCCCGTGCGTGGAACCACACCGCTTTGAGACCTCGCCGAGTTCTCCACCAGGCACTATTGTCCGCCAGGCCATGCCGGGGCACCGGTGTTTGTCGGATCGGACATACGCGGACCGCCCCGCCCGCCCCCAGGGCTTCTGTGGCGCGCGTCACTCCGCGCGGAGCGCCGGAGCCCGTGCGCACCGGTTTCCACGGGCGTCTGCACAATTCCCTTCCGCCGCGCAGGACACTCGTGGAACTCTGTTCCCCACGCTCCGGTGCCTCCTGGTTCACCGCTGTCCGAGGGGGAACTGTTCCGGGCAAAGCGGATGTCAGAGAGGTCCCCGAACGTGGCCACCCCCCATACCCCGCGCGGCCTACAGCCCAACGAGCCGTCATGGCAGATGCGGGTGCTCGACCAGTACGGCACCGTGGGCGGCGCCGTGCTCCTGTCCCCCGGCCTCCTGGTCACGTGCGCGCACGTCGTCAACGCCGCGCTCGACCTCCACGGGGACAAGGAGGAGCACCCGGGCCCGCTCGCCACCGTGCGCCTGCGGTCCTTCGACGACCGGGTGTGGGAGGCCTCCGTCGACACCCGGCTGTGGTCGGCGGGCGCCGACAGCCGCGACCTGGCCGTGCTGCGGCTGCGGGACGCGGGCCCCGACACCTCCTTCCCCGTGCTGCGGGAGTGCGCGAGCCTGGAGCCGCAGCAGCCCCTGTACACGGCGGGCTACCCCGAGGGCATGCGCTCCCTCCAGGCCCCGCTCGTCTGCCAGGGGCCCGGCGGGCCCACCGGGGTCACCCACCAGGTCGAGACCCCCACCTCGCAGCCGGTGCGGATCACCGGCGGGTTCAGCGGCTGCGCCGTGCGCACCGGGACCGGCGAACTGGTGGGGATCATGCAGAAGACCCACCACTACGTGTGGAACGACCCCGACCGCCCCTCCGGCATCGCGTTCATCCTCCCGGTGGAGGAACTCGTCGGTGCGCGCGACGACGGCGAGGTCGTCTCCGCGCAGCGCCTGGCCGACGAGTCCCTGTGCGGCAGGGAGGCCTACGACAGGCTGCACGACCTGCTGGACTCGGTCCCCCTGGATGCGGTCCCGCCGGAGGACCTGCTGAGCCCGGGCGAGGCGCGCAAGGCCAGGCGGCACGGCGCGGGCACGACCGCCTGGAGGGTCCTCACCGCGCTGTGGGACCTGGTCCCGCCCTTCGGTGAGCCGCCGCCCCGGGTCGCCTGGGTGCACCACGTCTACCAGGAGATCCGGCAACAGCGGCCGCTCCCGCCCGCGGTGTGGTCCTGGATCCGGCAGGAGGCCGCCCCGATGGGGCGCGACTGGGAGGAGGCCCTGACCCGCGACCGGGACCGGCGGCTGCTCCGGCGCAGGGAGCCGGACGCGCCCGCGGCGCCCCGCGGCCACCACGACGAGCGGCCGCCCGACACGGTGGTGCTCTTCGAGCTGGAGCCGGTGACCGGCGGCTACCGGCTCTCGCACCGGATCGCCCACCGGGGCGAGAGGGACGACCCGCTGCCCCAGGGCACGAGGCTGGTCGGCGAACCGCAGATCTGCGACGAGATCGCCGACCTCATGGGCGAGGCCACCATGCAGAGGCTGGTCACGCCGAACGAGGAGTCGCTGCGGCTGCGCGTCCTGCTGCCCAGGGACCTGCTGCACCTGAACCCCGGCCAGGCCAGCCCCCACCGCGACCTGCTGGAGTACGCGCCGCCGCTGTGCACCATGTACGAGATCGTCTACCACGTCCGCGAGCGGGTGCGGTTACCGCACTACCTCGGGGTTCCCCCCGACCGGTGGCGCCTGCGCTGCGAGCGGCAGACGGCCAACCCCCTGGTGGAGGACCGCAACGTGCTCGCCTCCTGGAAACAGGAGGTGAGCGAGGTGGCGATCGCCCTCTCCGACCAGAACGTGACCGTGTGCGTCACCGACTCCGACAACGGCGACGTCCAGCACGTCTACGACTCCGCCCTCTACTGGGGAATTCCCACCATCATCAGGGGACCCAGAAAAGCGGTGTCCGCCTTCCTGGAGGAACTCCTGGACCGCGAACCCGACTCGCGTGTGCGCATCTCCGGACTCGCCCGCCACCTGCGCGACAGCGCGAGAAGGAGTTCGCAGGCCAGGGAAATCGCGATCATCCACGACACCTTCGGCGACGCCCTTCTCCAGGAGGCGCCGAGGGACCCCGCGGGCCCTGAGGGGCCGGGCGCCTGAGGGATCATGGAAGGGGCCCGCGACCGGACGGCCCGCGGCGCACCGAACGCCCGCCCACCCGGAACGCCCCGATTTTCCGCGTTCCACGAAAGAGAGATTCCGGGGAAAGAAAACCGCTGGCAGCCGTCCTATCGGCACCGAGGCGGATCCCTTCTTGGCTAGGATCGTTCTGGTTGGGTGGCTGTGCCGGGGAAACACTTCCCGGAGGGGTCCAAGGGGACGTGGTTCACCGAACCGGATTTCAAGTCCACTACGAGGACGAAAACGACATGGATGATCTGTCGCACAGGTATCGCAACGTACTCGGCAACCTGACAGGCGGGCCGTCCCGCCTGGCCGTCCTCGTCGACTCCTCCCCCCTGATGGGCCTGCACCTGGCCGGCGTCGCGGCCCTGGCCGAGGAGGCCGGGCGGGCGGGGGCGACGGTCGTCCGCTTCCATCCCGCCCACGCCGTGCACGCGCCGCAGGTCAGCGGCGCCGAGGCGGTCGTCCTCGTCACCGACGCCCTGGACCGGGGCTGGCGCCAGCCGAGGCTGCGCTCCTGGGTCGCCGAACTCGCCGCCCGGGTCCCCACCGCCGTCCTGCACCTCCTGGACCGCTCCGTGTGGTCCGAGGGCCCGCTCATGCCGCGTCCGATGCGCATGACGGCCCCGACCCCCGCCTCCCCCGCCTCGTGGACCTTCGCGCGCGCCCCGGACGAGGCCCCCGACCCCGGGCTCCCCGCGGACGCGGCGGTGCTGCCGGTCCTGGAGTGCGGGCCCGACGCCCTCGCGGAGTGGGTCTCGGTGGTGGACGGCCGACCGGGCGTGTGGGAGGCCGACGTGTGCGTCCTCCCGCCCGGCGGCGCGCGCCCGCCCAGCGCCGCCCCCTGGGAGCCCGACCCGGTGTCGCGCTTCCTGTCGCACGCCTCGCGCGGAGCGCGCGAACTCGCGGTACGCCTCACCCAGGCGCCCGTCAACCTCCCCGTCGCGGAGCTGATCCAGCGCAACATCCCCCACGCGCCCCGCGACGGGCGCCTCGCCGTCACCGAGGTCGCCGAGGTCTTCGGCGGTGAGCTGATGGACCCGACGCTGCCGCCCGGCGACCTGCACGACCCGGCCGCCACCGCCCTGGAGTTCCTGCCCGGGGTCCGCAGGGACCTGCTCGGCAGGTTCGGCGACCTCAGCGTCATGCGGTCGGTGTACTACTCGCTGGGCATCGAGTTCAAGGACTCCGCCCGGATCTACCAGTGGCTGGCCCGGATCGAGACCGGCGCCCCCCTCGTGCCCTCGCTCGACGGGGAGGAGGCCCTGGCCGGGGCCGTGCTCCCCGCGCTGTCCGAGATGCCCGGCGAGTACCGGCGCTTCGCCGAGCACCTGCGCGCCGCGCTGGAGGGCGGCTCCGCTCCCGCGGTCCCCGGCACCGCCCCCTCCGCCACCGCCCGTCGCACGCCCGCCGCCCCCCGAGAGGAACCGAGTCCGACCGTGACCGACACCCACGCCTCCGAGACGGAATCCACCCCCTCGGAGCCCACCGCCCCGCGTCCCCGGAGGCGCCAGCCCCGGACCCGGACCCTGGCCAAGCTCCGCGGCGTGCCTCCGCACAACCTCAACTTCACCGGGCGCCAGAAGATCCTCGAACGCGTCCACGGTCTGCTGGAGGAGTCCTCGGGCGGGATCTACCTGCTGTCGGGCGGGGGCGGCATCGGCAAGACCCAGATCGCCACCGAGTACGCGCACCGGTACCGGGACAGCTACGACCTGATCTGGTGGGTCCCCGCCAACAGCCCCGCCGACGTCCAGCAGTCCTACATGCACCTGGCCCGGCACCTGGGCCTGGCCGAGGACGGCGGCAACCTGGAGAAGACCGCCCAGCGCGTCCGGGACGTGCTGGAGAGCGACCCCGAGGTGGGGCGCTGGCTGCTCGTCCTGGACGACGTCTCCGACCTGGACCAGCTGGGCCGGGGCGAGCTTCCGGCCAACGGCCCCGGCGACATCATCATCACCTCCCGCGACCAGAGCTGGATCCCCAGCGGGCGCAGCGAGGGCTCGGTCGTGCCGAGCCTGACCCCGGAGGAGAGCGTCGCGCTGCTCCGCAAGGTCTGCCCGCAGGGGCTGGAGGACGACGGGGACGCCCTCCGGATCGCCGAGCGCCTGGAGCACCTGCCCCTGGCGCTGGCCCAGGTCGGCTCCTACCTGCGCGACTCCCTGATGAGCGTCGAGGACTTCCTCCAGCTGATCCAGGACAAGTTCGACGACCTGGTCACGCACGTGGAGTCGGAGGACCTGTACCCCCTGCCGCTGGCCGCAGCCTGGAACATGCAGCTCGACGACCTGCGGCGCGGCACCGGAGGCGACCGCGCGCTCAAGCGGATGGTCCGCGAGTTCGTCCAGCTGTGCTCGTTCTTCGGCCCCCGCCCGCTGGCGCGCACCCTCTTCCACCGGGCCCGGGGCCTGAGCGCCAACCCCGAGCTGGCGCAGATCCTGGGCAACGAGATGGCCCTGTCCCGGGTGCTGCGCTACGTGAGCAGGCACAGCCTCGCCGAGTTCGACCGGAGCAAGCACACCTTCCAGATGCACGTCACCTTCCAGACCGTCGTGCAGAGCACGCTCAGCGACGAGGAGCGGGTGCGCTACCGGGACCTGGCCCACCGCCTGCTGGCGCAGAGCGACCCGCTGGGCCCCGAACTGCCGCAGAACTGGCCCGAGTACCAGCTGCTGCTGACCCACGTGACCGCCTCCGAGGCGTGGCGCAGCCACGACCCGCAGGTCCGCGGCCTGGTCCACAACGTGATCGTGTACCTGGTGGAGACGGGCAACGACGACGCGACGCTGGAGCTGGCGGACCACGCCATCGAGGCCTGGTACGACGACATCCCGCAGCGGTTCCAGGTCCAGCTGCTGCGCGCCAGGGTCCTGCGGCTGCGGGGCGACAACGAGACCGCCCTCGCCGAGGCGGAGCGGATGTACGCCGAGCAGTCGGAGCTGGAGGGCCCCGAGAGCGAGGAGGCCCTGGAGGCGCGGCGGGCCCGGGCCATCGCGCTGAGCAACCTCGGCCACTACGACGAGGCCCTGGTCATGTTCGAGGACATCCACCGGACCAGGACCGCGCTGTTCACCGAGGACGACGAGAACACCCTGGTCATCGCGCACGACATCGGGGACTGCCTGCGCCGTCTGGGCCGGTTCGAGGAGGCGCTGGCCCTGGACCGGCGCACCCTCGAACAGCGCAAGTACCTGTTCGGGACGAACGGCATCCCGACCCTGCGCTCCCGGCTGTCGGTCGGGCTCAGCCTCATGGCCCTCGGGCACCTGGAGAAGGCCCGGGAGGCCCTGGAGGACTGCCAGCGGCGCTTCGAGGCCACCGAGGCGGACGCCAGCGCGCACACCTCGGAGATCCCCGTGTTCCTCTCCGTGGTCAACCGCAGGCTCGGCGCCCACGGGCTGGCCCTGGAACTGTCCCAGCGGGCGGTCGAGGCCAACACCTCGCGCCAACGGCCGCACGCCCGGGTGACGCTGCACGTCAACAGCATCCACATGGTCAACCTGGCCTTCGCCAACCGGGTGGCCGAGGCCAAGAGCCTGGCCGACGACCTCCTGGAGCACATGGACGCCGCGTTCTCCGGCCGCCACCTCTTCCCGTGGGCCTCACGGGCCAACGCGGCGATCGTGCTGCGGCTGGCGGGCGAGTACGAGAGGGCGTACGCGCTCGACGTCGAGGCCCGGCAGGAGATCTCCCGGCTCTTCCCGGACGCGCGGATCACCGTCGCCGCGGTCGAGGTGAACCTGGGCAACGACCTGTTCGCCCTGGGGCGGCTCAAGGAGGCCCGCGCCCAGGACGCGGCCAGCGTGGAGCTGTGCCGGGAGGTCCTCGGCGAGCACAACCTCTTCCTGACCACCGCCCGGCGCAACCTGCTGATCAGCCGCCGGGCCCTGGGCGAGGACGTCCGGGAGGAGTGGGAGGCGCTGCGCGACCACTACACCTCCCGGTTCGGCCCGGACCACCGGTTCGTGACCACGATGGCCGAGTTCGCCCGGCTGGACACCGACATCATCCCGGTCCGGACCTGAGGACGAGGACCGCCGCGCGAAGCCCCGGACCGCGCGCCGGGGGTGTGCCGGAACACCGGGGTGTCAGGGTGTCGGGGCGCGCCCGGGGCGCGCCGGGAATCCCTTTGCCCGCTCGGGCGGGAGGGGGGAGGGAACGGCCCCGCCTTTCCGGCCCCGGGAATTGCCCGGACCGGTTCTCCGGGGCTTTCAGGACAGGGACGCCAGCAGGGACAGCCACTCGCCGGCGCCGAACCGCAGCGTGTGCCCGTCCGGATGGTGGGAGTCGCGGAGGAGGACCCGGTCCGCCTCCTCCAGGGAGGCCTCGCAGCACGTACCCCTGTCCGGGGACATCGACGACTTACGCCATCCGGTGCCGTCGCGTCCGTCCCGCCAGGTGGCACGTGCGTCGTTTCGCCCGGTCATAACTGGTTCGTCCCACCGTTTCCTCCGCGCGGACGGCAGCGGAATATCTTCATTTCGTGACACTTGCCAGTATTTTACTTTCCGAGCCCTCCCACAGGAATGGCTCTACCCCCTACGAAGAACGCGTGAGGCCAATGTGAACAAAGTGATCGACTTCGTCACCGACGACGGCACCGTGGTCGGCATCGAGTCCGTGCCCGCCCGGCGGGAGGGGGCCTCCAACGTCTCCAAGAGGTCCGAGGAGGCCACCGGCGACAAACGGCTCGACGACGTCCTGCTCCGGATCCGCAAGGTCGCCGAGGCGGTGTCCGAGCAGTTGCGGGAGCTGTCCTCCTCCTCGTTCGCCCCCTCGGAGACCGAGGTGGAGTTCGGGGTGAGCGTGACCGCCGAGGCCGGGGCCGTGGTCGTCAAGGGGAGCGCGGAGGCCACCTTCAACGTCAGGATGACCTGGACGAACAAGGGCTGAGCGCACACGGCGGTGGCCCGGGTCGCGCGCCACGACCCGGGCCACCGCCGGTGGGAGGGAGACCGGTGCGGTGACCGAAAAGGCTCACCACCCCGTCAGCACTGCCCAGCGTGATCTTGTACTTATAGCGAGTCTCGAACGCCCAACCTCGCTATAAGTACAAGATCATCGCGGAGGAAACCCCCTGGTTTGCACCAGCAACGTTTCCGGCCAGACACTAGTCCCAGTCCAGGCCGCCGCCGGTCTGGTACTCGATGACGCGGGTCTCGAAGAAGTTCTTCTCCTTCTGGAGGTCCATCATCTCGCTCATCCACGGGAACGGGTTCTCCGTCTCACCGAAGATGGGCGCCAGGCCGATCTGCTCGGCGCGGCGGTCGGTGATGAAGTGCATGTACTTCTCGCACAGCTCCGAGTTGAGGCCGAGCACGCCGCGCGGCATGGTCTCGCGGCCGTAGGCCACCTCCAGCTCGCAGGCCTCGGCGAGCATCTGCCGGACCTCGGCCTGGAACTCCTCGCTCCACAGGTGCGGGTTCTCGATCTTGATCTGGTTGATCACGTCGATGCCGAAGTTCAGGTGGATCGACTCGTCGCGCAGGATGTACTGGTACTGCTCGGCGATGCCGACCATCTTGTTGCGGCGGCCCAGCGACAGGATCTGCGCGAAGCCGGTGTAGAACCACATGCCCTCGAAGATCACGTAGAAGGCCACCAGGTCGCGCAGGAAGGCCTGGTCGGCCTCCGGGGTGCCCGTGCGGAACTCGGGGTCCTCGAGGTTCTGCGTGTACTTGAGCGCCCAGGCGTCCTTGGCGGTGATCGAGGGGACCTCGCGGTACATGTTGAAGAGCTCGCCCTCGTCCAGGCCGAGGCTCTCGCAGATGTACTGGAAGGTGTGGGTGTGCACCGCCTCCTCGAAGGCCTGGCGCAGCAGGTACTGGCGGCACTCGGGGTTGGTGAGCTGCCGGTACACGGCCAGCACGATGTTGTTGGCCACCAGCGACTCGGCGGTGGCGAAGAAGCCGAGGTTGCGCTTGAGCATGAGGCGCTCGTCCTCGGTCAGCCCGTCCCTGGACTTCCACAGCGCGATGTCGGCCTGCATGGCGACCTCGGTGGGCATCCAGTGGTTGTTGCAGCCCGCGAGGTACTTCTCCCACGCCCACGTGTACTTGAGCGGGAGGAGCTGGTTGACGTCGGCGCGGGCGTTGATCATCGCCTTGTCGTCGACGTTGACGCGCTCGGCGTCGCGCTCGATCTCGCCGAGGCCGCTGGTGGCGCTCGCGCTGTTCTCGGAAACTGCGGTCATGCTGGGGTTTCTTCCGTTCTCCGGACGTACCGGAAGAGTCGTGGCTGGGTGGAGGGGCCGGACGCCTCCGCGGCCCGGGGCCCGCCGGAGGGCGGGAGCGGCGCGACGCCGCCCCCGCCCTCCGGTCGCCGCACGGGGTGCGCGGCCGCCGGGCTGGCGGTGCTACTGGCAGGCCTCGCACTCGGGGTCGTCGATCGAGCAGGCCTGGCCGTCGATGATCTCGAACTCGTCCTCGTCGGCCGCGCCGCCGGTGGCGGGCCCGGGGTTCGGGGCCGGGCTGGGCGCGGGGCTCGGCGCGGGCGCCGCGACAGGAGCCGGAGCCGCGACAGGAGCCGGGGCGGGGGCCGCCGGAGCCGCCGGGGCGGCGGGGGACGCGGAGACCGCGTTCAGGCGGCCGTCGGTGCCCTTGAGCGTGCTCTTCTCCACGTGGGTGGCGCTCTGCGAACGCAGGTAGTAGGTGGTCTTGAGACCGGAGCGCCACGCGCGGCGGTACAGCGAGTCCAGCTTCCTGCCGCTGGGGGCCGCCATGTACAGGTTCAGCGACTGGGCCTGGTCGATCCACTTCTGGCGGCGCGAACCGGCGTCCACCAGCCACTCGGGGTCGACCTCGAACGCGGTGGCGTAGAGGGCCTTGAGGTCGGCCGGGACGCGCTCGATGGCGCCGAGGCTGCCGTCGTGCATCTTCAGCGCGGAGACCATGTCGTCGTCCCACAGGCCGCGGGCCTTGAGGTCGCGCACCAGGTAGGGGTTGACCACGGTGAAGTCGCCGGACATGTTCGACTTGACGTACAGGTTGCGGTAGACCGGCTCGATCGACTGGCTCACGCCGGTGATGTTGGCGATGGTCGCGGTCGGGGCGATGGCCATGACGTTGGAGTTGCGCATGCCCGTGGTCTTGACGCGCTCGCGCAGCGAGTCCCAGTCCAGGGTCTCGCCCCGGTCCATGTCCAGGTCGCCGTCGCGCGACTCGGCCAGCAGGCGCAGCGAGTCGATCGGCAGCACGCCCCGGCTCCACAGCGAGCCCTCGAAGCTCTCGTAGGAGCCGCGCTCACCGGCCAGCTCCATGGAGGCCTCGATGGCGTAGTAGCTGATCAGCTCCATGCTCTCGTCGGCGAAGGTCACCGCGCCCTCGGAGGCGAACGGCGTGCGCAGCTTGAACAGGGCGTCCTGGAAGCCCATGAGGCCCAGGCCCACGGGGCGGTGGCGCATGTTCGCGCGGCGCGCCTCGGGGATCGTGTAGAAGTTCACGTCGATGACGTTGTCGAGCATGCGCACGGCGGTGCGGACGGTGCGGCGCAGGCGCTCGGCGTCCAGGCCGTCCGGGCCCGTGTGCTGGGCCAGGTTGACCGAGCCCAGGTTGCAGACCGCGACCTCGTCGGCGCTGGTGTTCAGCGTGATCTCGGTGCACAGGTTGGAGGAGTGCACCACGCCGACGTGCTGCTGCGGCGAGCGCAGGTTGGACGGGTCCTTGAAGGTGATCCACGGGTGCCCGGTCTCGAACAGCATGGTCAGCATGCGCCGCCACAGGTCGACGGCCGGGAGGGTCTTGGAGACCTTGATCCGGCCGGCCGCGGCCTCGGCCTCGTAGTGGGCGTAGGCCTCGGCGAACTCGGCGCCGTACTTGTCGTGCAGGTCGGGGACCTCGTTGGGCGAGAACAGGGTCCAGGAGCCGCCCTGCTCCACGCGCTGCATGAACAGGTCCGGAACCCAGTTCGCGGTGTTCATGTCGTGGGTGCGGCGGCGCTCGTCACCGGTGTTCTTGCGGAGGTCGAGGAACTCCTCGATGTCGATGTGCCAGGTCTCCAGGTAGGCGCACACCGCGCCCTTGCGCTTGCCGCCCTGGTTGACCGCGACGGCGGTGTCGTTGGCGATCTTCAGGAACGGCACGACGCCCTGGCTCTTGCCGTTGGTGCCGCGGATGTGCGAGCCCAGGCCGCGCACCGGGGTCCAGTCGTTGCCGAGTCCGCCGGAGTACTTGGACAGCATCGCGTTGTTGCTGATGCCGTGGAAGATGGCCTGGAGGTCGTCGCCCACGGTGGTGAGGAAGCAGGAGGACAGCTGCGCCCGCACGGTGCCCGAGTTGAACAGGGTGGGCGTGGAGGCCATGAAGTCGAACGAGGACAGCAGCTCGTAGAACTCGATGGCGCGGGCCTCGCGGTCGTCCTCGTTGAGGGCCAGACCCATGGCCACCCGCATGAAGAACGCCTGCGGCAGCTCGTAGCGCACCTCGTCGCTGTGCAGGAAGTAGCGGTCGTAGAGGGTCTGGATGCCCAGGAAGGTGAACTGCTCGTCGCGCTCGGGGCGCAGCGCGGCGCCCAGGCGGGCCAGGTCGAACTTGGCCAGCGCCGGGTCGAGCTGGCCGAGGTCGATGCCGCGGCCGACGTAGGCGGCGAGGTAGGAGGCGTAGCGCTCGCCCATCTCGGACTGGCCGGCGGCGTCGGGGACGCCGCTGATGAAGGTGAGGGCCTCGCGGCGCAGCTTGTCCAGCAGCAGGCGGGCGGCCACGTAGGAGTAGTCCGGGTCGACCTCCACGAAGCTGCGGGCGGCCATGACCAGGGCGAGTTCCACCTCGGCGTCGGAGATGCCGGGGTAGAAGCCGCGACGGGCCTCGGTGAGGACCTTCTCCGCCGAAACACCGGTGAGCCTCGCACAGGCCTCGGCTACGACGTGCTCGATCCGGTCGACGGCGGCGGGGGGGTTGCCGTCCTTGCTGGACCGAACGGATGCGGGCACGGCCTCGACGTCAAGGGTCATACAGCGGCTCCAACCTCGATAGAAGAGTCCCGGCGGGGAGGGGACGAGAAGCGAGGGTCGCGCGGCGCTCCCGGCGGACCGGCGCACTGGGTGCGCGCGGTCGTCCGGCCGGCGGGCCGCGGCGGCTCGTTCTCGAAGCCCCGTCGTCGGCACACACTCAGGTGTGCATCACCGGTGGCCGGTGCGCGGGGACCATGGCACCGGGGGTCCACGGGGGTTCCCAGTGCCTGTGACGGCCTCTTCTTCCACTCACCGCTGCGGGGACGGCCCGGCTCGCGCCGGGTCCCCTCTGCCTCACCCCGGGGGGTGAACCACCAGCGGGAGAGATACTACATCTAGGGGATGGTGCGTTGGAACACCGCAAGATGATGGCGTGTCATCGATTTCTCAGGTTCTTCGACGGTTGTCGAACACACCCTGGAGGCGTGGTATGAGGGGCTCTCGGGGGCCCGTCGGCGCGGGGGCTGAGCACCCCGCCGGGGCGGCCCTGAGGCGACCCGACACAGCCTAGGTCTTCGCCGGGGCCGCCCGTACCCGGCCCGCCCCGTGTCGCCGCCCCAGTCGGCCCACAACGCCCGCGCACGGCGGCCGGACGGCTTCGCGGAACCTGGCGTACCCGGTCGTGCGGCCGTGGCCGCCGGACGTTCCGCGAAAGCGCTTCGGGCGGGGTCGGCCCGGGCGTGTCGCGGCCCCCGGAGGGGAAACGTCGGAAACCTCACTCACCCCGGTCGGCGCGGGCCCCGGGAGGCGGACGGGCACAGCGCGGGGCGGTTCGGCGCGGGGAGCGGCGCGGGGCCGTGGAGGGCTGCGGAACGGCACTGCACGGCACGAGGGCGCTCCGGGGCCACGGGAGCGCGGCGCGGAGCGGCACGGGGCTCGGAAGGCCGGAGAGCGGAGCCGAGGGGCAGCGGCGCGGAGAGGCGCCCCGCGGCCCTCACCCGGCGTCGAGCCGCCGGTCCAGGGCGTCCTCGTCCAGGCCCAGGTCGACGCGGACGCGGAACCGGATCCGCAGCAGCTCCAGCAGCAGGTCGTGGACGTAGGGGGAGGCGTCCAGGCCGAGGAAGCGGTGCGCGCCAACCGTGGCCCACCGCTCGGCGCCCTCCAGGTCGTCGTGGGCGTACAGCGCCTCGGCGACGTGGATGTAGGTCTGCAACCCCGAGGGCTCCTCGCCCTCCAGCCGTTTGAGGTGGGCGTAGGCCTGCCCGACCTCGTCCAGTTGCAGCAGCGCCCCGGCGCTGAGAGCGCGCGCGTCGATCACCGTGGGCCCGCCGTCGTCGATCGCCCGCTGGTAGGCCGAGCAGGCGCGCTCGAACTCCTGGGCGATCTCCCACTGCTCCCCCGCGCGCACGAACAGCTCCGCGCGGGAGATCTCGCTTCCGGCGTCGACCCGGTTGGCCAGGTCCAGGAGTTGGGCGGCGACCCGTCCGTGCTCACCGGACCGGACGGCGTGGAATTCCAAACGGTCGAGTTCTGCCGTCGTCACGTGGGTCAACCGCATCGCCCCCATCCCCTACTCGCACTCCCCGCGCAAGGCTCTCAGGGCCTGGCACGCTCCAGTGCCTGCCAGAACCCCTGGCGCAGTCCGTCCCGGACCTCGTCACGCAACAGATGGTCGATCGGCAGCGAGGAACCCTGGAGCAGACGCGCCTCCAGGTCGGAGGGCATCCGGGGCCTGCGGGCGAGGACGGCCTCGACCCACAGGGCGGGTGCCTCGCGGGCGATCGACTCCGCGAAGTCGTTCCCTTCTTTGTGCGCAACATGCACCGCTTCGTCAACGGTATGCGTGGCGGGGCGCGTCTGCTGGGGATATCCAGGACTGGGACGCGGTTCCCGGTAGTCGCCGGTACCGAACCGGCTGTCGTGTTCGGGACCAGTAGGCCGCGGTCCCCCGTAGGAGGGGGCCGCCGCACCGCGCTGGGCGGTGTCAGTTTCCGTACTGGTCCCATAGGTAGGGTTTGCGTCGTTCGCACCCCCGAAGCCGGGGTTGTCCCCCGGGCCGAACCTGGGGTCCTGGGGCGGTGCGCTCCTCTGCGGTGGCGCGTGCCCCGGCTGGGCGGGGCCCNNNTGGCCGTGCTGGTTCGGCTGACCGTGCTGGCCCGGCTGCAGGGACTGCCCGTCCTGGGAGAACGAGCGCTGCGGCCCGGTTCCGCCGGAGAAGGACTGCTGCGGCCCGGTCCCGCTGGCGAAGGACTGCTGCGGCCCCGTCATGTGCTGCTGTGGAGGCGGCGCCTGTCTCGCCGGCATCCCGTAGCCCGTCTGGTCGGCCCCGCGCAGCGACTGGTGCCCCCCGGTGACGGGGTAGCCCCCCTGGCCGCCCGGCGCCGGGTGCCCACCGGTCATCGAGGCGCCCGGGTAGGCGCCGTTGCCGCCCACGCTCGGCGGGATCTGGCCTCCGGAGGGGAAGCCGTTGGCGTCGATCGCGCCGGACTGCTGGTTGTCCGCGCCCGGCCCGGCCAGGTGGTCGCCGCCGCCGCGCTGCTGGGCGAGGGACCTGCGCATGGCGCGCAGCTGGTCCATGGCGCTGCCCTGGGGGGTGGGCTGCCCGCCGGTTCCGGCGAACATCGCCTCCAGGCCCACGGCCGAGGAGGAGGCCGACTCCACCCGGCTGCCGCCGGGCTGCGCCGTCGCCACGGGCTGCCTCGGGGTCTCGGGCGCCGAGCGGGCGCGGCCGTTGGCGAACGGCGTGGTGGTCTTGGCCGCGGTCTCCTGGGCGGAGCCGCCGCTGGAGAGCAGGTTGACGTGCGGGCGCAGGTGGCCCGCGCCGATCTCGATGAGGTCGTCGCACTCGCGGCGCAGGGCCCGGGAGATGGTCCAGTTGCCCTCGACGGAGACGTGCACGACGGTGACGCGCACACCCATGTCCTGTACGTCCGCGACGACCGGGGCCATGTCCTCGTCCCCGCTGACCAGGACGGCGTCGCACAGGACGCCGGTACGGGCCAGCGTGGTGAGGTCGCGCTGGACGTAGCTCTCCACGCCCTCGCGACGGCCGGGCCTTATCCGCGCGCCGCGGAACTTGATACCGGGGATGTCGGCGATGCCGTCCTGCTCCTGGGTCCGCCGGTCGTCGGCGACGGCCTCGTACCAGTAGCAGCGCAGGAGCGGCAGACCGGTGCGGTCCCGCGCGACCTCGTTGAGGAACTGGACGAGACCGGTGTAGTCCCAGGAGACGGAGTCCCGGTTGCGGGTTCCGTGCACTGCCATCGCGCCGTCCGCGAGAAGGTACCCCGCGTCAACGAACAACGCGCAGCGGTCCACTGGCACCGACCCCCTTCCCTGTTGTCTCTGGGCCATGTCCATGACCGGGCCACAGCCTAGCCAAGTCTGTCTGGTTTTGCGTGTCCACTGTGGATACACAGAGTTATGGACCTGCTACTCACAGGCGGTTTTCCGGGGGAGCCCGGGGCTCCGGAGCGGCCGGACAGGCCCGGACGGGACGGGTGGAAGCCCGCGCCTCAACTACGCATGGGGGCTGTCAGAACCACGGCTCCCACCATCACGGCGTCCTGTTCCGACAGGATTCGGATGTCCGTTTCCCTGCCGAGTACTGAGTCGAATCGAACCACGTCGGTGCCGAACGCGAGCGGGTCGCCCACCGCGCCCCGGGCCGAGCCGGTGAACGCGTTGTCCGCCCGCCCGTGACCGCCGACCGGCGCCACCGCCGTCCCGTCCACGGCCACCCGGTCCCCGCCCAGATCGGGGTCGCCCTCCCAGGCCACCACGTCGATCCGGGCGGGCACAGCGGCGGGCAGCAGGCCCGACACCGCGAAGGGGCCGCCCCCGCCGTCGTGGAAGGAGACCCGGGTGTCGTCGAGGACCATCACCTGGTTGCGGGTGCCCACCTGCGGATCCTCCAGCACGACCACGAGGCTCCAGCCCGCGTAGTGGCCGCGGCCCTCGCGGGCGGGGGCGTCGCCGACCCACCACTGGCCGCCGCCCTGGGCCCGTACCAGGTCGGTGACCTCGGCGAACGCCTGGTAGGCGGGGTAGCCGGGCAGCTCGGCGACACGGCTGTCCGTGGCCTCGACGGTGCGGTAGTCCGTCATTCCCGGGCCCCGGACCCGGGCGGAGGGGGCGTCGGGGGTTCCGGTCCCGGAGAGGTAGAGCCCCGCCCAGCGCACCCTGCCGCCCTCGGGGAGTTCCCAGGCCGCGGAGCTGGAGGAGGTGGTGGAGGGGTCGTCGTCGGCGTCCAGCGGGGCCATCGTCCAGTGGTCGTTGTCCAGGCGCGGCCCCCGGCGCAGCCTGGCTTGGGCGCAGGGGCCGTCCTGCGCCTCGTGCTGTGCCTCGGGAGCGCTGCGGGGTTCGGGGGAACTGCGGGGGTCGGGGTCGCCCTGGTCCCCGGAGGCGCCGTGGAACTCGGAAGCACCGCGGAGTTCGAAAACGCTGTGGGGTTCAGGGGAACTGTGAGGTTCGGGACCACTCCTGGTCCCGGGGGCATCGTGGAACTCGGGAACCCGGTGGAACCCGGGAGCCCCGTAGGTCTCAGGAGCCCGGTGGAACCCGGGAGCCCGGTGGGGCTCAGGAACCCGATAGGGCTCGGGAACGCCGGAGACCCCGAGCACCACAGAGGGCTCAGCGACACCCTGGGGCACAGGGGCACCGTACGCCTCGGACACACCGGATATTTCGGGCGTTCCGTGGAACTCGGGAACGCCCCCGAACACGGAGGCGTCGTGGAACTCGGGGCCCTGACCGTGAGCGCCGCGGACCTCCGTCACCGGAGCGGAACCGCCGTGGCCCGCGGAGCCTTCCGAGGACGGGTCGCGCACCGTTTCCGTGGACACATCGTTGTCCGGCGCACCCGCCGTCCCGTCATGAGCCTCTTCGCCCTCCTGCTGACCAGGGACCACATCCTCCCCCGTGGTCGCATCGGAGTCCGGCGGTTCCGGACTCGGGGAAGCGGGGGCGTCCGGCGCGGGGGAGGACTCCGTGCGCGGCGCGGTCTCGGGGTCCGGCGGTCGCGGGTCGGGAACGCCCGGAGCGTACGGCCAGTCCCACCACGGCCACGGCCAGCGGCCCCTCCGCTCCGGTTCGACGCAGGTCATCAGCGCGTTGCCGACGCTCTCGGCGCGCACCCGGCCCGCGGTGGCGTAGCGGGCCGTGACGCCCTCCGCGCTCACGCCCCGCTCCCCCGTCGCCTGGGCGGTCACGCCCGCGGAGGACACCGACACCGTCGCCGGAACGCCGACCTCGGCGTCCGGGGCCACGCGCACGTCGATGAACTGGGTGCCGTCCTCCCCCGCCGCCATCCCCGGGTGCGCGCAGCGGCCGCCCCCGCTGCCCGCGGAACAGCTCCAGTCACCGTGCCCCACCGCCGTGGGGACCGCGTTGCCCGCGCCGCCGGAGGAGACCATCTCCACGCCCGGGGGCAGGGTGAGCAGGGCGACGACCTCCTCGGCCGCGACGCCGCCGATGTTCCGGACGTCCATGACCATGATCCCGTCGCTGCCCGGGAGCAGGGAGCCGACCGGGTCGATCCCCACGGCGAACCGCGGTTCGGGCGCCTGCGGCGCCATCTCCTCCTCCGGCACGTCGGCGGGCGGCACCGCCGTGACCGGTTCGGCGGGCTCGGGCCGCTCGTCCGCGTCGGGGCGCGGCCGGTCGTTCGCGGGGGGAGCTGGCTGCGGCGCGTCCGGGGCGGGTTGGGGCGCGCCCGGAGCGGGCGGCGTCTGGGGCTGCTCCCACGGGGCCGCCACCGGGGGCGGCTGCTCACCGGGAAGCGGCTCCGGTGCGCTGGTCAGGGCCAGGGCGACCGCGGCCGCCACACCGGCCGCCGCCGTGCTTCCGGCCGCCGCCTGCTGCTGGCGGCGCGACATCCTTCCCCACCAGGCGCTTCCGGCGGTCCCGGCGGGGG